>CAYXQW010000035.1:0-12621 GCA_964466695.1 uncultured Bdellovibrionales bacterium | reverse complement strand
CCAAGGGCTTGTGCCCTAATGAGGTCCGTCCGAGACTAGGACGTTGATAGGCCGGGTGTGGAAGCGTGGTGACACGTGGAGCTAACCGGTACTAATTGACCGTTCGGCTTGGCACTGTTTGATGCTTGAAGCCAGATCTGAGTATGTTGCTCTAGCCTCTACTCGAGGCCCGAGCGGCGCGTGCATCGTTGTCGTTAATTCTTTCATTCAGGTTTCCGGTAGCCATGGAGAGAAGGTTCCACCCGATCCCATCCCGAACTCGGAAGTTAAGCCTCTCATCGCTGATGGTACTGCACGGGAGTCCGTGTGGGAGAGTAGGACGCTGCCGGATTTAATTTAAAAAGGCCCGCATTTGGCTCACAAGGCTAGATGCGGGCCTTTTTCTTTAATGCTCGATTCAAGAACTCCAGTGTGGGTTTTACCTTGTCAAGGTCATCTTGAGCGCAGCGGCCGCATCAGAGAATCTGCCTTGCCGCAACAGCAAGCCAACTCTCTTGAAATCCGCATCGGAGCATGTTGGGTCGCAGCGCGCAGCCTCCTCGTATTCCCGTATGCTGTCATTGAGCCGCCCCATTTGTGCGAGCACCACCGCGCGATTGAAGTGCGCGAGAGCGTGCTCAGTATCGATCTTTAGCGCCTCGGCGTAAGCTTTCTCTGCTTCCTCGAGGCGGTTGAGCGCAACGAGAGCGTTCCCCATCGCATAATGACATTCGGCTTGGCTCTCTTTTTTGAGCTGTTTGAGCCGCCGCAACGATTGTTCGAAGCACTTCAAGGCCTCGGCGGGCTGGCCGCGCGCCATCAGACATCGCCCGCGCTCGAATAATGCCAACGCATAGTCGGGGCAAAGCGCTAGCGCCCTTTCTTGTGATCGTAAGGCCTCCTCGCTTTTGTCTAACTTGAGCAAGACCCTCCCAC
Source organism: uncultured Bdellovibrionales bacterium (assembly GCA_964466695.1). Classification (GTDB taxonomy): domain Bacteria; phylum Myxococcota; class XYA12-FULL-58-9; order XYA12-FULL-58-9; family JAFGEK01; genus CAYXQW01. The sequence goes on along the minus strand of CAYXQW010000035.1, from coordinate 11,706 downwards.
GGCCTTGAAGGGCGATGATGTTGTGGGGATTGATGCGAAGGGCGCGATCGTAGGCTGAGAGGGCCCTTCTTCGATCTGTCTTCGTCTTTGCCTGTTCAGCGATGAGATCGCCCACGTTAGACCAAGCGAGCGACAGGGGCGATAGCGCGGGTATTGAGGCGATGTAGCTCTCCGGCAAGGAGAATTTATCTGCATAAAACGAGTTTGGATGAACGTGCCCGAAGTCGAGGTTGACTCCCCCAACCCGCAACCACGCGTGTCCTGGTATGACGATGAGCTCTACCGGCTCGGAGATGATGCCGCGCCGGATCATTTCATGCGCCGCAGTCAGCACGGTGAATGACGACGTGTCGCAATCGAGCTGCTTGGTTCCCTCGGGGTCGTAGCCGTCGCACAACAAGCGTTGGCCTTCTTTGTCGTAGTGGCTCCAGAGCACGCGATGGGCAACTCGCAACTTGTCGATCGTCGACGCTGTCGCCAATTCAGGATTGGCAGCCTCAGCCACCATCTCATCAACGATCGCCGCAAGCTGGGGCTGTGCCGCCGCGGCGCGGGCTCGATGGAGCGTTGCTTCAATGGCGAGGATACCGAGCCCGACGTTCTCCGGAGAAAGCCCTCCGGTGCATGTGAGCGCGGAGAACCGGATCGGGCCGGAGTCATTGGGGCGCAACACATGGCGTAGCTCCTCCTGCCATTCGGGCGCGGCTCCCAAAAGCAGGTCGGCAAAAAACGCCAGCTCGTCACCGTCACGATTTCCGTTAAGATCTAGCTGGGCGAGGAGGTCTTTGTATAACGAAGCTGCGTGAGCGCGCTCGGTGTTGGAGCCGTGCGTCCAGGCTTGAAAAACACCCTCGGCGCAGGCCAAGGTTTGCTCGCCTGTACGCTCGAGCAGAAGTCGCGAAACTCCAGATGCTAGCGCCATTGTTTTACCACTCGAGGTGAGGGGGGAATCGAAGACGCCCACCTGTTGCCGGTCGCTTGAAAATACAAGACCTTCATGCAGCTTGAAAAGGTCCCGCGTCGCTTTGAGCGCAGAATCGTCAGGACGGTCGCCTACTTGTGAGGCTTCGCGCGCGCGTGCTATCGTTGAAAACCAATGTCCAGGCGCGCGTTTCAGCTCTCCGTCCCGTGGTTCGCCTTAGCCATAATCTTGGGTGTAGGGTGTGCCGCGACCAATGCCAACCGCAACCTCGACACCCCCGAGGCGGCTTACGAGAGCGCGGTAGAGCAGCTCGCCGACGGCGACTATCTCGGGGCCCAGAGCGCCTTCGTGCAAGTGCGCACGCGCTTTCCATACTCTCGTTACGCCGCGCTCTCCGACTTGCGTGTGGGTGACGCCTTGTACGAGCAAGGCAAGTTCATCGAAGCTGTCGACGCCTATCGCCAGTTCGAGAAGATGCACCCCACCCACGAGGAGATGCCCTACGCGCTCTTGCGCATAGCCGAGGCATACTACGCGCAGGCGCCCGAGGAGTGGTGGTTCTTGCCGCCCACCGCCGAGAAGGATCAGGCTAGCGTGCAGCAGGCCCTCACGGCCTTCGGCGTGGTCGTCGAGCGCTTTCCAAAGAGCGCGCAGGCCGAGCAAGCTCGCGATATGCGTATCGTCTGCCGGCGCAGGCTCGCGGACCACGAGCTCTACGTCGCGCGTTTCTATTGGCAGCGCTCCAAGTGGCGCGCGGCCGCGTCGCGTGCCGAGGATCTGGCGCGCGACTACCCGGAGGTCGGCTTGAGCGCGACGGCGCTCTTGTTGGCGGCCCACGCTCACCGCAAAGCTGGTGATCCGCTCCTCGCGCGCGCGGCCGCCGAGAACCTGGTAAAGAATCACGCGCAGGCGCCGGAGCTAGAGGCAGCCCAAGGCTTGCTCGCCGAGCTCGAGGCCTCGTCTCCGCGCGGATCTCCGAGCGACGGGTGAGGTCCATGGACGAGCCTCTGCGGCAGCTCCTGACGCTCGGCAAGGAGTATTACCAGAAGCGCGACTACGCCGCCGCGCGTGAGCTGCTCGAGCAGGTGCTCGCGCAGAGCCAGGCCTTCGCCGATGTCTTCAATATGCTCGGCGTGATCTATCACCAGGCTGGAGAGTTCACCAAAGCCGAGGCGAGCTTTGCGCAGGCGCTCGCGCAAAACCCCGCCTACACCGAGGCCGCGCTCAACCTCGCCGTGCTCTACAACGACACCGGCAAATATCTCGAGGCCAAAGACGCCTACGCGCATGCGCTCGCGCAAAGGTGTGGCGATGACGGCGAGCTAGATCTGCACGTCGCTGGTAAGATCGCCAACATGCACGCTGATGTCGGTGATGCCTATCGCGTCGCGGCGAAATTGCCGCAGGCGGCGGTCGAGTACCAGAAGGCGCTCTCCTTGCGCCCGACGTTCGTCGATATCCGGGTGAAGCTCGCGAGCGTGCTCCGCGAGGCTGGCGATCCCGCCCGCGCGATCGACGAGCTCGTGCAGGCCTTGGCCGAGAACCCGCGCTACCACCCGGCGCGTATTCAGCTCGGTCTGTGCTTGTACGCGAGCGGGTATCCGCGCGAGGCGGCGGCCACGTGGAACGAGGTGCTCACGGTCGATCCGACCAACGCGATCGCCGCGATGTATATGAAGCTCATCGGGGCGGATGTGTGACGAGGGCCATGGTCTTCGCGCTCAAGTTCATCTCCGGGCGGTATCGAGGAGGGGAGATCGTGCTCCCCGAGGAGGGCGAGCTCTTCATCGGGCGCTCGACCGAGCTCGACCTCGTGTTGTCGGAGGACATGGTCTCGCGCAAGCACGCGCGGCTCTGCGTCACCGCGGGGACACTCGCGATCTCCGATCTCGGCTCCACCAACGGCACCTTCGTAAATGGAGAGAAGGTCGAGCACGCAGCGCTCAGGCTGCATGATCGCGTGCTCATCGGCACCTCCATCTTGAAGGTGATCGACATAAGCGAGCTCAAGACCGGCAGCGCCGAGCGCCAGAACGTCAAGGATATGATGCAGCGGCTCGCCGATCGGCCGAGCGACAGCTCCACGATGAGCGGCGAGCTCACCGAGGTGCCGCTCCCCGACTTGCTCCAGCTCTTCGCCACGAACCAGAAGTCCGGAGTGCTGACCTTGAGCGGGGTGCTCCGAGGCAAGATCTATCTTCACGCGGGTCAAATCCTCTCGGCCGTGGTCGAGACCTCGACGCCGCTCTCTCCCATGAAGGCCTTTTGTCGCATGCTGACCTTGAGCGAGGGGGTTTTCGTCATGGAGGCGTTCACCGGCGACCTCGAGATCGAAGCGCAGCTCGAGGGCACCACCGAGAGCATCCTCATCGAGGCTTTGCGCCAGCTCGACGAGTTTCAGCGCATCGCGGGGCAGCTCCCCGCGCCCGTGGCCAAGTTGTCCCTCGAGGTGCCGCTCGTACCCAAGCTCTCCGCCTTGTCCCAAGAAGAGCTCGAGGTCTTGCAGCTCATCATCAACACGGGCGGCGTTGCGGCCACGATAGATCTCTACCCCGGCACCGACTTTACGGCCTATCTCCACCTGCATCGCCTGATCGCCGAAGGTTACGTCGAGGTGGTTTGAGCTCTGCGATGACAAAAACTCATCGCATCGCTCTGCTCGAGGGGGACGGCATCGGACGCGAGGTGATGGCGGAGGCGCGGCTCCTGCTGGAGAGTTTGCATCACGCGCGGGAGCTTTCGGTCACGCTCGATGGCATTCCCTGCGGCGGGCAATACTTCCTCGAGCACGGTGGTGAACGCGACTGGCCAAAGGACGCCGCGGCGCGCTGCGCCGCAGCCGACGTCATCTTGCTCGGCGCCGTGGGTTATCCTCATCCCTCAGGCAAGGGCGTGGTGAGCTTCGCCGATGGTCGCATGGCGGGCTTCTCGGCGGTGCTCGGCAATCGTCATGATCTCGATCTCTACGCCAACGTGCGGCCCGTAAAGCTCCTCGCCGGGGTGCGCCACAAGCTCCATGGCAGGCTGCGCACCGTCTGGCGTCCGGGCAAGGTAGATCTCGTCATCGTGCGCGAAAACACCGAGGGGCTCTACGCGGGCGCGGGCGGGCGCCTCGGCCCGGCGTCGCGCGCCGTCGCGCTCGACGAGCGCATCATCACCCGCGCGGGCAGCGAGCGGGTGATCCGCTACGCCTTCAACCTCGCGCGCGCGCGACGCGGCGCCAAAAAGGACGCGCGCCGACGTGTCACCTGCGTCGGTAAAGACAACGTGCTCTTCGGGTGCAAGCTCTTTGCCGAGGTCTTCTTCGAGGTGGCGGCAGAGTTTGCCGACGTCGAGGCCGAGACGCTCCTCGTGGACACCTTCGCCGCGCGCCTCGTATGCGAGCCCGAGCGCTTCGATGTGTGCGTGACCACCAACCTCTTCGGCGATATCCTCACCGATCTCGCCGCGGTCCTACAAGGAGGCATGGGCATGGCCGCCTCGGGCAACATCGGCGAAGAGCACGCGATGTTCGAGCCCATCCACGGCTCGGCGCCCGACCTGCCGGCAGGCCAGGCCAACCCACTCGCGATGTTCTTGGCGGTCGCCATGGGCCTCGATTGGCTCGGAGCGCGGCGCGACGATTCGGCGGTGCGTCGTGTGGCGGCCGCGATCGAGCAAGCGGTGGCCACCCTGGTCGCGCGCCAAAAAGATCTGACCGTCGATCTCATACCGAAGGCACGAGCCGTTACCACGGCGCGCGTAGGCGAAGCGGTGCGCGAGCTTGTCGCGCGCGCGCTCGCCACCTTTGGGAGCGGCGCATGACCGAGCTTTTGGTAGCTTTTATCGTGATGGCGCTGCTCTTCGCCTTCTTGAACGGGCTGCACGACAGCGCCAACGTGGTCGCCACCATGATCGCCTCGCGAGCTCTGTCGCCGCACCAGGCGCTGTGGATGACGGCCGCCGCCGAGTTTTGCGGGCCGTTCCTCTTCGGCACCGCGGTCGCCACCACCATCGGCTCCGATCTGCTCGTCCTCGACGAGCTCTACCCCGTCTTTGTTCCCCTGCTGCTCGCGGCCGTGACCGCGGCGGTGTGCTTCGGGGTGGTGACCTTGTTGCTCGGCTTCCCCTCGAGCTCGTCGCACGCGCTCATCGGCGGGATCGTGGGCGCCGGGGCGTGCGCGAGCTTGGGGCAGCACGCGGGCGTCGATCTCTTTACGCTCGAGGACATCTACGCCGCCTTGCGCGCCGTGCGCCCGGACGGCCTCGCGAAGGTCCTGCTCGCACTGTTGATCTCGCCGCTCGCCGGGTTCGCTGCGGGCTACGGGCTACTCAAGGCCATCCGCTTCTTCGCGCGCGGCGCTACCCCGAGTATCAACGCCGTATTTCGCCATGGCCAGGTCGCCACCGCCATGGGCCTCGCCCTCGTCCACGGCAGCAACGACGCGCAAAAGACCATGGGGTTGCTCACGATAGGTCTCGTGGCGGCGGGGGTCTTGCCCGAGTTCTCGATCCCCGTGTGGGTGGTTTCGGCGAGCGCCGGGGCCATCGCGCTCGGCACCGCCATCGGCGGCCGGCGTCTCATCCGCACGCTCGCCGGCGGCCTCTACACCATCCGCCCCGTGCACGGCTTTACCACTCAGATAGGCTCGGGGGCCGTCATCCTCACCGCCTCGTTGCTCGGCGGACCCGTGAGCACGACGCAGGTGGTGGCGAGCGCGATCATGGGCAGCGGCAGCGCGGAGCGCTTCTCCAAGGTGCGCTGGGGGCTCGGGCGTCAGATCGTGCTGGCGTGGGCGGTCACTACCCCGGTGACGGCGGTGTTGGCGGCGATACTCTATGTCGTCATGAGGAGGTTCTCGTGAGCTTTTGGCGGCCCCGACAGGCGTTCTTCACCCAGTACCTCACGCGACAAGCACAGCTCAACGTCGAGGGGCTCGAGGGCCTGCTCGCCTACATGCAAGATCCCACGAGAGAGCACGCCGCGCGCGTAAATCAGGCGGAGCAAGAGGCCGACGAGGTGCGGCGCCTGCTCACTGACGATCTCAACCGCACCTTCGTCACCCCGTTCGATCGTGAGGACATCTACGAGTTGTCGCGGGCTATCGACGACGTCATCGACTACGCCCATTCCACCGTCGAGGAGATGATGCTGCTCGGAGTGAAGCCCAACTTGCACCTCGCGAAGATGGCGCAGCACCTGCTCGACGCGGCCAAGGAGATGTGGCTCGCGTTGCAAAGGATCGAGGATCACCCTAACGTGGCCAACGATCACGCCCGCGCCGCCAAGCGCGCGGAGAACGAGATGGAGGAGACGTATCGTCACGCCATCGCCGAATTGTTCGACGGCTCCGAAGATCCCGCCAACATCGTGTGCATGCTCAAGACCCGCGAGATCTACCGCCATCTGTCGAACGCCGCCGACCGGGCCGACGAGGCGGCCAACGTGGTGACCAACATAGTCGTCAAGATGACTTGATTCTTATCGAGGGAATGCTAATACATCTCAGACACGGGGGTATTGAAAGCATCGCTCAGGGGTGAACGACATGGCAAAGCAGCAAACCCTGAATCGTGAAGAGATCGCGCGTCGTGCGTACGAGATCTTCCTCAAAAGAGGCGGCAAGCACGGCTCTCCTATGTCCGATTGGTTGCAAGCCGAGGCCGAGCTTCGCAGCGGCAACGGTGGCAACGGCGGCGCCAAGGCCGTGAGCGCCAGTAAGAAAGCGAGCGACCAGGTGGTGGTAGATGCCCCGGCTATCAAGCCAGCTCGGGGTCGCGCTCGTAATTCGGTTAGCGCCCGCAAGTAGCTCGCGCGACGAGGGTCGCCAAGCAACTCGGTTTGGTGTTAGAGAGCGAGCCCATGAAAATCGGGCTCGTCGGATCACCTCGCTCAGGAAAGACCACGGTCTTCAACGCGCTCACCGGCCTCGCGGCCGAGACGGGCGTTGGGGGTCGTGGCAAGAACAACCTCGGTACGGTCAAGGTCCCCGATGCGCGCGTGGACGCGCTCGCGGGGGTTTTTCGTCCGAAGAAGACGACCTACGCCGAGATCGTCTTCTCGGACGTGGCCGCGCAGGCCGGGGCCTCGGGCGAGCGCGGCATTGACCGCGGCGTGCTCGCCGCGATGCGCGAGGTGGACGCGCTCTGCCAGGTGGTGCGCGCCTTCGAAGACGACACGCGGGCCGATCCGCAAGACCCCATGCGCGAGCTCGGTGATCTCGAGGCCGAGATGATCCTCGCCGACCTCGAGCTTGTCGAGAAGCGGCAGGACCGCCTCAAGAAAGAGAAGGGCAAGCCGCGCGAGGAGGCGATCTTGCCGCTCATGCGCGAGCACCTCGAAAAGACGGAGCCTTTGCGTTCGCTCATGATCTCGGCCGAGGATCGGGCGTTGTTCAGCGGGTTTCGTTTTTTGACCGAGAAGCCCTTGTTGCTCGTGCTCAACGTGGACGAGGGCCGCGCCGCAACGCCGCCGCCGGCCGACATCACAGCGTATGCCAAAGAGCGCGGCGTGGGCCTGGTAGTGCTCTCGGCCAAGGTCGAGCAAGACATCGCGCAGATGGCGAGCGCGGAGCAGCGGGAGTTCATCACGGCGCTCGGGCTCGACGAGCCCGCCCGCGATCGCTTCATCAAGGCGGCGTTCACCTTGCTCGACCTCATAAGCTTCATCACCGCCGGCGAGGACGAATGCCGTGCCTGGCCGGTGCGGCGTGACACGCGCGCGCAGCGCGCCGCGGGCAAGGTCCACTCCGACATCGAGCGCGGCTTCATCCGCGCCGAGGTGATGCGCTGGCAAGATCTGGTGGAGCTCAAGAGCGAGGCCCGCTGCCGCGAAGCAGGCAAGCTCAGGCTCGAGGGCAAGGACTACCGCGTGCAAGACGGCGACGTCATCAACTACCGCTTCAACGTCTAGTACCTCTGCACAGTGATTCTGACGGGTTCTTCGTCCGATACGGCGCCTGCGACCTTTGTGCTCGCCCGCGCTGTCCTCGCCGTGGCTACGGCCACGACTGCGGAATCGCGTGCTGTGCGCAAAGCTCTCGGCTGCCGTCTCGAACGAATTCAACCGTTCACAATCACTGTGCAGAGGTACTAGCTTTCTCCAAGAGCCAGTCCCGCCACGCCTCGAGGCCCTCGCCGGTCTTGGCCGAGAGCTTGATGAGCCTCGGCTCGGGCATGACGCACGCGAGCGCGTGCTCGATCTTCGCGAGGTCGACCTCGAGGTGGGGCAAGAGGTCGCACTTGGTGAGCACCAAAAGCTCGACCGCCTTGAACATCACCGGGTATTTGAGCGGCTTGTCCTCGCCCTCGGTGACCGAGAGCGTAAGCACCCTCGCGTGCTCGCCGAGGTCGTAGATCGCGGGGCAGACGAGGTTGCCCACGTTCTCGATGAACAGGAAGTCGACGCCCTGCGCGGGCATCTCATGCATGGCGTGGTGCACCATCGCGGCGTCGAGGTGGCAGGCCTGCCCCGTGGTGATGGCGCGCGACGGGATGCCCGCGGCTGCGAGCCGCTCGGCGTCGCGTTCGGTGGCGAGATCGGCGGAGAAGGCGAAGAGCCCATGTTCGGGCAAGAGCCTCGCGGTGGCCTCGAGCAGGGCGGTCTTGCCCGAGCCGGGCGAGCCCATGAGGTTTAGCGCGAACATGCCGGCCGCTTCGAAGTGCTGCCGGTTGTGCGCCGCACGCGCGTCGTTGTCCGCGAGCAGGCTCTCTTTGAGCTCGACGCGCACGATGTCAGGGTCACCGCAGCCGCAGCGCGTACACATCAAGGTACCTCCAGATCTAGAGACTTGATCATGATGGCATCCGCTCCCTCTGCGAGCACGGCTTTGGCGCCGCATATCGGGCACTGCAACATGCCGCCGTCATCCAAGGATCGCTGGCACGTTGCGCAGATCCAACGCACGGCGACTTCTGTGAGCGAGAGCGTGCTCGTCTCGCAGACGGTGCCGACTCTGAGAGCGAAGAACGCCGAGCGCAAGAGCTCGGGCTCGACCCCGGAGAGCGCGCCGACGGCGAGCTCGATGCCAAGGACCCGCGTGGCGTCGTGCGCCTGACACTCGCGTTTTGCGCGCGCGAGCAAGGAGTCGACCAGGGATTGCTCGTGCATGGACGTCTCCTCAACAGATCCTCGGCAGCGCCAAGCCCTCGGGCTCGAAGAGCATGCGGCGGCCAAAGCCCGTGTCGAGCACGACCATCCCCACAGGCTCGGCCACGACCTCGCCGATGATCGCGGCTTTGCGGCCGAGAGGGTGGCTCTGCAAGATGGCGACGAGCCGCTCGGCCTCCTCTGCGCGCACGCCGATCACCGCCTTGCCCTCGTTGGCCGAGGTGAAAGGATCGATGCCGAGCAACTCGGCGGCCGCCCGCGCGGGCCGGCTCACGGGGATGCGCTCCTGCTCGAGGACGATGCCGACTCCGGCCTTGCTCGCGAGCTCAGAGAGCGCCGAGGTGAGGCCGCCGCGCGTTGGGTCTTTCAAGGCGACGATCGCGTCGCCGAGCTTTTCGAGGACGAGCTCTATGAGGCCGTTGAGGGGGGCGACGTCCGAGCAGAGCTCGCCTTTGAGCCCGAGGTCGTGCCGCGCCGCTAGCACCGCGAGGCCGTGGTCGCCCATGGTGCCAGTCACCACCACGCGATCTTTTGGGGAGAGGCCCGCGTCGGTGACGAGGCGGCGGGTGAGGCCGATGCCTGTGGTGTTGATGACGATGCCGTCGAGCTCGCCCTTGCCCATGACCTTGGTGTCGCCGGTGACGATGGGGGCGCGGGCCTCCTCGGTCGCGAGCTTGATGGTGTCGCGGATGGCGCGCAGGCGCTCGAGCGCGAAGCCTTCCTCGATGATGACCGCGCAGGTGAGCGCGAGCGGCGCGGTCGCGCCCATCATGGCGAGGTCGTTGACGGTGCCACACACCGCGAGGCGGCCGATGTCGCCGCCTGGGAAGACCGTGGGGTGGACCGCGTGCGAGTCGGTGGTGACGACGAGCCACAGGTCACCGAGGCGCAGGGCGGCGCCGTCGTCGAGGGCTTCGAGGCCGCGCCCGTCGACGACCGCGCCCAAGGGGAGGAAGATCTCTTCGATGAGCTCGCGCATGGCTCGGCCGCCGGCGCCGTGCGCGAGTGTTACCGTGTCGCGCGGGGTCTCGGTCATGTCAGAGGCTCGCGGTTCTCGTGCCATATCCTACAGGCCCCCTCGCTCGACACCATGCACGCTCCGACGGGCGTCGTGGGTGTGCAGCGGGCGCCGAACAAGGTGCAATCGCGAGGCCGCAAAAGCCCGCTCAAGATCTGACCGCAAAGACAGCCCTCGGCGGGAACCGGCTGCTCCTCGGTCACGCTCGAGAGCTCCGCCGCGAACCTCTCTCGCGCGTCGTAGCTCGCCCACTCTCGACGCAGCGCGAGGCTGCCTCCTAAGACCTCCGCGATGCCTCGCCAGCCGCCGTTTATGCGCTCGAAGACCCGCCATAACAAAGCCTGCGCTGTGCGGTTGCCCTCGCGTGTGACGGCGCGTGGGTAGAGGTTATCGACCCGCGCCTCGCCGGCGCGCACGTTGCGGATGAGCACGAGCAGGGCCGCGAGGATATCCAACGGCTCGAAGCCGGCGACCACCACGGGCTTTTTGTGGCGAGCGACGAAGGGCTCAAAGACGCCCGCGCCCGTGATCGTCGCGGCGTGACCTGCGGCGATGAAGCCGTCGATGCGGTCTCGCGCGAGCTCGGCGATGAGCTCCATGGCAGGGGGGATGTAGCGATGCGCCGCAAGGACACTGAAGCCCTGAGGCGGCGAACGCAAAAGGCACGCGGCGGTGGTGACCGCCGTGGTCTCGAAGCCGATGGCGAAGAAGACCACCTCGGCGTGCCCTCGCGCGGCGAGCGCCGCCGCCTGATCGATATCGTAGACGAGCCGTACGGATGCTCCCTCGGCCGCGATATCGGCGAGCGAGCGCCGGCTGCCGGTGACGCGTAATATGTCGCCGTAGGTGGCGATGGTGACGCCGCGCTCGGCGAGCGCGATGGCGAGGTCGATCTCTGCCGCCGTGGTGACGCACACCGGGCAGCCAGGTCCCATGACGATCTCGAGGTTTTTGGGCAACGCTTGCCGCAGACCGTAGCGCGCGATCACCTGCTCGTGCGTCCCGCAGACGTGCATGAGCCTGACCGTGCGCCCGAGCGCCGCCGCCTCGCGGGTGATCGCCGCGAGCAGGGCGCGGGCCCGGGCGGGATCGCGAAGCTCGCGCGCGAAGTCCTCCGCGTCGATCATCCCTCGCGCTCCGCCGCTTTTTGCAGCTCGTCGTAGAGCGCGAGCGTTTCTTCGGCTTCGCCTTGGGCGAGCCGCCGCAGCGCATAGCCCGCGTGGTTGAGCACGTAGTCGCCTGTGCTCACGGGCTCGCCTATGAGGTCGAGCCGCACGGATCGCGTGACGCCGAAGAAGTCCACCGTGGCCACCAGGCCATCGACGGCGAGCACTTTCCCCAACACGGCGAGGCACATGGCGCTTACTCTGCCGCAAGCGCGGCGGCGATGATAGCCTGGCCGAGCGCGACGCCGCCGTCGCCGATGGGGACCTCGCGTGGCAAGAACACCGCGGCCGTATCGCGCAAGGCCGCGAGCAGGCCCTCGGTGAGCCTGGCGTTTTGAAAACAGCCGCCGCCGAGCACGACCACGGGCAAGCCGCGCGCTGTCATGATGGTGTCGCGATGCTGAGCCAGAAGGTGCGTGACCACCATCGCGGTCATGGCCACCACCGTTTGGTGAAAGCGCGCGCCGGCGAGCGCCGGTGAGACCTCGGCGGCGAGGTCTTGCGCGAGGGC
>CAYXQW010000034.1:2756-12812 GCA_964466695.1 uncultured Bdellovibrionales bacterium | reverse complement strand
GCCGAGCAGCGCCCTGCCAATCGGGGAGGCCGGCGTTATCACCGAGAGGAAGCCGTCGCCGTCGGGGCCGGTGAGCTCTACCCCGGCGCCCACCGGTAGCAACATCAAGGTGCGCTCAGCGGCATCGCGGTCGTCCTCCGAGGCGAGGTCCACCAGCGCGCCGAGCCCGATCTTGGTCTTGCGATCGAAGCTCGGCAACGGCCGGCGCGCGAAGGCGTCGAGCGCGTCTATCTCGGCGCAGAGCTTGTCGCCGCGCAGCGCTTGCGCCTTGGCGAGGCAGCCAAACTCGATCGCCGCGCGGGCGTCTTCCTTCTTCTCCGACTCCGTCGCCATGTGCACCGCCGCGTCACGCGCCTCGCTCGCGGCGCGCGCGGTGGTCGCGCGACCTTCGACAAAGTGACGGCGGAGCTGCTCGAGGAAGTATCTCTTGTCGATCGGCATGCGAAAACCCTAACATCGCCGAGCCCCCCCTCGCCAAACTTTGGCGCGTCACAGCGTGGATCACCCGGGTGATCCACGCTGTCAGTACCGCGCGAGCTCCAAGATCACGCGGTAGACGTCCTCGGTCTGCGGCAGCGTCGCGTCCTCGAGGTCGGGATGATAGGGCACGAAGGTGTCGAGCGAGGCGAGGCGCCGCACCGGCCCGTCGAGATGCTCGAAGAGCTCGTCGGCGATGCGCGCCGCGATCTCCGTGCCCGACCCGAAGCTCAGGCAGTCCTCGTAGACCACCATCGCCTTGCTCGTGCGCATGACGCTCTTTTCGATCGCCTCGAAGTCGTAGGGGCTCAAGGTGCGAAGATCGAGCACCTCTACCTCGACCCCCTCCTTCGCGGCGAGCAACGCGGCGTCGAGCGAGCGCTTTACCAGGGCGCCGTAGGTGATGAGCGTAAGATCGCGCCCCGAACGCACGACGCTCGCCTTGCCGAACGGCACCATGTACTCCGATCCCGGGTAACCAGAACGATTATACGGCTGGCGGTAGAGGTGCTTGTGCTCGAGGAACAGCACCGGGTCCTCGGAGCGGATGGCGGTGCGCAAGAGGCCGTTGGCGTCGAGCGCGTTCGACGGCAGGACCACGCGCAAGCCCGGGATGTGGGTGAAGATCGCCTCGCCGGTCTGCGAGTGGTAGACGGCGCCGCCGCGCAGGTAGCCACCGTAGGAGGTGCGGATCACCACCGGGCAACTGAAGGCGTTGTTCGAGCGCCAGCGCAAGACCGCGAGCTCGTCGCGTATCTGCATCATGGCCGGCCAGATGTAGTCGAAGAACTGGATCTCGACCACCGGCTTGAGCCCGCGCACGGCCATGCCGATGGCGCGGCCGATGATGTTGGCCTCGGCGATGGGCGTGTTGAACACCCGGCGCGTGCCGAAGACGCGCTGCAGGTTGGCGGTGACCTTGAACACCCCGCCCTTGCCCTTGACCTCCGCGAGCGCCTCCTCGCGCGAGGCGTCGGCCACGTCTTGCCCGAAGACCAGGACGCGGCCGTCGCGGCGCATCTCGTCATGCAAGCAGGCGTTGATGAGATCGACCATGGTCTTCTCGCCGCCCGCAAACTGGGGCGCGGTGGCGAAGGTGCTCGCGGTGGGATCGACGTCGGGAGAATAGACATAACTCGTGACGCTCGCGCGCTCGGGCGGTGAGGCCAAGAGGGCGGCGTCACGCGCCGCGAGGAGGGTTTGCTCCACCTCGCGCTCGAGTTCAGAGAGCGTCGGCTCCTCGACTCCGTGATCCACGATGAGCGCGCGACGGCAGCGCGCGATGGGGTCACAGACAGCGTCACGCTCGCACTCACAGGCGGTGCGGTAGGTGCGAGTAGAGCCGCACGACGTGCGCGTGCAGCAAGACCGGGCCGCGGCGGCAGCGAGCGTAGGCCGTCGCTTGCTGCCAGGCGCGGTAGCTCGCGTCGAGGTCGCAGCCGTCGAACTCGAGCCTCAACAGGTCGGGGTAACCTGAGACCAGGCGGCTGATGGAGCCGCCGGCGGTCTGCACCTCGACCGGCACCGAGATAACGTAACCGTTGTCCTCGATGTGGAACAAGACGGGGAGCTTCTGCTGGCAGGCGGTGTTTAGAGCCTCGAAGAACTCGCCCTCGCTCGTGGCGCCCTCGCCCGACGAGACGTAGGTGACCTCGCCCTCGACGAAGGCGTGCGGCGCGCCGAAGCCGGGCAAGCTCGGGCCGAGCATCCCGGCCTCGGCGCAGCCGACGGCGTTTTGGAACTGGGTGCCGGTGGCGCTCGACTGCGAGACGATGTTGAGATCCTTGCGCCCCCAGTGCGACGGCATCTGCCGCCCGCCGGAGCTCGGGCCGGCCGCCGCACCCACCGCCTCGAGCAGCATCTCGTGCGCCGAGATCCCGAGCGCGAGGCACAGCGCCCGGTCGCGGTAATAAGGAAAGAACCAGTCCTTGCCGGCTTTGAGCACGAGGGCGGCGGCGGCGAGCGTGGCCTCGTGGCCCGCGCCCGAGATCTGAAAAAAGCCGAGGTTCTGGCGCTTGAGCTGGATCTCGAGATCATCGAGGCGGCGGCTCGTGAGCATCACGCGATAGAGCCAGAGCCGCTGCGCTAAAGACAGCGGCGTCAAAGCCGGCGCCGTCAGGTCACCTTCATCTGCGGGAGTCTTCGGGGGAAGCTCGATCGTCTTGCCTCTTGGTTTGGCGTGCGTCATGGTCTGCAAATTAGCTATGGATGCCGCCTTCGAGAAGAGGAGAACGCCTTTATTTTCAAGCTCTTGCTAACGCGACGCGCTATCTCCTTCCTTTGCGCCGCGAGCCTCCAAGCCTGCGCCGACCCACCACCGCCGCGGGTGCTCGTGCGCGCCGGTCGCCTCGTCGATGGCGTGTCGAGCTCGGTCAAAGAGCGGATACGGATAGAGATCGAGCGCGGAGTCATCACCGCCATCGTCCGCGACGAGGGGCAAGTACCAGCGAGCTCCGCCGAGCTTCTGGTCGTCGACGCGACCGCGGCCACGGTCCTTCCGGGCCTCATCGATACCCATGTCGTGCTCGAGGAAGGATCGCTCTCTTCGGCCGTCGATCGCCTGCGGGCCCTCGCCGCGCGCGGCGTCACCACGGCGGCGCTCACGGGCCTCACGCTAGATGACGCCATCGGCTTGCGCCGTTACATAGGCACCGCGAGACATCGCGGGCCGCGACTCCTCGTGAGCGGCCCGATGATCGAGCTCGACGCCGGCGCCGATCCCGCAGCGACAGCGGCGCTCGCGCGCGCGCGTGCCGTCGCCGGAGTGGACTTCCTCGCGGTGCGACTCGACACAGGCTTCGGCGCAAGACCAGGCGCCGAGGAGGCGCTCTGCGCCCTCACGGCCGAGGCACACCTGCAAAAGCTCCGCGTGCTCGCCGAGGCCGAGACAGAGGAAGCGGCAAAGATAGCGCGGGCTTGCAAGGTCGATCATCTACACGAGGAGCGCGGCGCCATCCCCCCCGCCGCGACGCTCGGATTGCAAGACGCCCTCGGGCGGCTCGAGGTCGGGTTTCGGGCCGACCTGCTCGTCGTCAGAGGTCGACCGGAGCGCGGTACCGTGACCCGAGTATTCATCGACGGCATCGAGCAAAAATCGCGCGCGCCTTCGTTCTGGTCGTACCTCGCGGCCGAGCTGCACGCGCTCTGGGCCGCGCTCAAAGGAGGGTGATCCACTGTCACTCTTTGACGGAGAGGCCCGCGTGTTGGAGAATAATGCGCGTCTTCAGCGCCGAAGCGATAGTTCGGATATATCCGCTCCTCTCTGCCAGGTGCTCGCAGAGCCTAAGGGCCTCGTCCTTGTCGAGGACTTTCTTGCCCACAAAGCCGCTCTCTCTCGCTGCCTGATTGATAAGCTCTGTCGCTGCACCTAGCCCCGCGCTAGCCGCATAGCTCTTGATGAAATATTCCAGCTCGAAACCAGCGCCGACCGTCGGCATGCAAACTACCCCCTGCCACCTGTTCTTCTAATCGGGCAGCAAGACCACCACGCTCGTCGTATTGTGGAAACCGCTCAACTGGCCCGGCTGCAGACCCACCTCGCCGTATGTCTCGGCGCCGATCACAGGAATGCCAGGGAGCAAGCCGCGAATCTCGGCGAGAGCCTTGGGGAACTGATCTCCCATGATGGCCCCACGCACCGCGCAGTCGAAGATCAAAGCTCCCGCGATCTTCCCCCGCGCCGCAGCGAGCGCCTCTTTCACGGCCAACCGCGCCGACTCGATTTGCGTCTCCGGCGTACCCTGCATAATCGCCATGCTCGCGCCTACCGGGATCGTACACGCGAAAGGCAGGTGGTCACGCGTCGCGCCTGTCAAACCCGACCAGCGGATCTTGTAGTCGCCCCCGGTGTCGAGCCCCCCCTCGAATATGCAGGTGAAACGACCGAGCTGCGCGGGATCTTCCCACATGGCATCGACATCGATCCCGAAGGCCTTGGCTGCCTCGCGAGAGTTCTCCAGCCAGACCTCCACCGCCGGACGGCCATCGAGCTCGAAGACCTTATTCGCCTCGGCCTTCGTCACCTTGAAGGGCTGGCTGATGGGGCTGTGACCATGCTTGACGCCAATAGCCAACGGGCGGGAGGAATCGATGGTCGCGATGGCGACCGCGTCGGCGGCGACGCGATCGTTCGCGATCACCAGCGTCTCTTTGAAGGCGTAGTTGTCGGCCGCCGAACCGCCGGCAACGCTCACCTCGGGGCCAAAGAACTCGAGCGGCAACAACGAGACTTCTTCGCCCTTCCCCGCCAGACCGTCCATGACGATAAACAACGAACGGTGCTCCATAGCGGGCCTTGCGAGGAGCGTTTCACTGGCCACACGAAAGCAACGGTTCTCGTCCGCACGAAGCCCTTCCCCGAAGCCTACCTTGAAAAGATGCGTGTCCGAGCTTACCACAGCGCACGCGACCGCGTTACTGTCGACCTTCTCCTCCGTAAAACTCGCGGCCGTCGAACACCCCAGGACAGGGGCAGCGCCGACGACCTGCCGAACGCCACGCAGGACGGCCCCAATGTCGTAACCCATGGAGGAGAAGAGAAGAACGAAGTCTACATTCTTGGCGCCGCTCTGCGCGACGGCAGCGGCAGCGACGTCGTGCCCGACGCGCTCGCTGTTTTCGCCACTTCGAAGCGCCGTACCAAACCGCGTGCCCATGGGTGCTCCTCCTTTAAATGAAGGCAAGAGATAAGAGTGCCCGGCAATGTCACCGCCTGCAAGAAATAGAGGCCGCGCCGCGATATTCTATCGCGGCGCGGCCCCCGCATCGGTCATCAGAGCATCGATACGCGCAACCCGCAGGTAAAGAAGGCATGCACCGAGCCGCTCGGCGGGGTGCCGAAAGAGTCGCCGAGAGGGCTCGCAACGCTGAGGGCGTTGTAGTGGCCGAGGCTCACTTGGGCGAAGGGGCCCACGCTGAGCTTGTCGCTCACGACGTAGCCGAAGCCGCCCTGCGCGTTGAAGAACTCGACCCCGCGCATGTTCACCTCGAGCCTGCTGCCCGAGCGCTCGAGCGTGTAGCGCGACCACTCGTAGCCGAGACCGGCGCCGAACCACGGCAGGACCACACCGCGCTGCCAGAAGTGCCACGTGCCCTGGACGCCGAAGCGCAGCACGTGCCCGAGACAGCTCGCCTCGCTGCAACCCGCCCCCACCTGCGCCAAACCGAGCGCCACGAACCCACCCAGGCTGAGCTGGGAGTGCAGGTGGTAGCCGACGTCGAGCTGCACCGGGACTTGGGATTTGATGCTCTCCTTCATGGGGTTGTCGCTCACCGCATCACCGCTCGTCGCCGCATAACCAACACGCAATCCAAGGTCGAAGGCGGCTTGAGCGCGCGTGGCCAAGAGCCCCATCGCGATTGTCGTCAACAAAACCAGCTTCTTCATGATGACTCTCCGTTTTTCTTCGTGTTCAGCTCGGGTCCACGCTCGCTCAAAGCCACCTGCGCCGCGCGCCGAGGCCCAAGAGTGAGAGCAAGGCAAAGAGCATGGAGCTGCCGCCCGCCGTGGCCGCGCAGGCTCCGCGCGGGCTATGGTTTTGCACGCGCTCGGCCGCGGCCACGCTCACCGTAGTGCTGCTCGGCGCGAAGGTCTCTGCCGCCTCGACGCTCGGGGTGTAGTCTATCTGCAAGGATTGCCGCTCCCACGAGGTGAGGTGCAGCGCGACTATGGCGCGACCCTCCTCGAGCGTGGCCTCGATTACGCCGCCGACCTCGCGCACGTGAGCTTGCCCGCGCACGAGCACAACGGGCTGACTCGGCCGCAGCGTGACCGTACCGAGAGGCGACAAGGTCGTCTCGGTGGGCAATACCTCGACCATCACCGTGGCTACGCCGTCGCCGTCGATCAGCGCGTCGAAGATGGGGAGGTCGAGGCTCACCTCGATCTCGGTGGCTATAGCGAGGTTAGTGAGCACGAACACTGCCGGGGTGGCGACCTCGGGGGTGGACACCACGACCTGCACCTCGCCTTTGGCCGCGTTGGCCGTGGCCACAACGCTCGCCATACCTGCCGCGTCGGTGACTGCGGAGGTAGCGTCGAGGCTGACCGACTGCGCGCCCGCGCTCATGACGGCGAAGGTGACCTCCGCCTCGGGCAACGGCGCGCCGTCGCTGTCACGCACGAGCACCGCGAGCGGCTCCGCGTAGGCGCTGTATACCTGCGCCGCCTGAAGAACGCCGCTCGAAGCCTCGATCGTGCCGGGGACGGCCCCGGTGATCTCGAGCGCGAACACCGCGGGCGCAAGGGACGACACCGTAGCCAAGACCGCGAGGCTGCCCGGGGTCTGACCCGCCGTGGCCCGCACCTCGGCGTAACCGTCACTGTCGCTGACCACGCTCGCGGCGCTCAAGGCGCACGTAACCTCACCGACCGCTGCGGCGAAGCTCACCGTCACGCCTGGGACCGGGTTTTCGTACTGGTCGAGCACGGTGACGCCGAGCGGCGCGCCGAAGCTCGCGCCGCGAGCAGTGGCTTGAGGGGTGCTGCCCGCGGCGAGCTGCAAACTAGCGGCCGCACCGTGGAGGTTTGTGAGCACGAATTGCACAGGGGCGCTGATCTCGCTCGCGCTCGCGGTCACCATGAGCACTCCCGCGACCGTACCGGCGGTCGCCGTGACAGTCGCCACGCCTTCAGCGTCGCTCGCGACGCTCGCCGCCGACAAGACGGCCGAGGGGCCGGAAGTCGGGGCGGCGAAGCTCAGCGTGACCTCGGGGACCGCGTTACCGAGCGAGTCGGTCACGCGCACCGCCAGCTCCTCTGAGTACGCAACGCCGACCACGGCTTGCTGCGCGCTGCCGGAGACGAGCGCGAGGTTATACGGGGCGCCCGCGAGATTCTCGAGCGCAAAGCTCGCCGGGGTCTCGACCGGAGAGACCTCGGCCATGACCTCGTAGCTGCCGGCGAGATCGTTCGCCGTGGCCGAGACCTCGGCCTCGCCTGCCGCGTCGGTCACGGCCGTGCTCGCAAAGAGCACCGCGGAGGCTCCCTCGCTCGGCGCGGTGAAGGTCACGGTCGCGTCGGGCACCGGGTTCTCGTAGGCGTCGACCACCGTCACCGCGAGCGGCGACGCGAAGCCGGTCGCGACCGTGGTGCTCTGGGTCGCGCTCGCAGGCTTGGCCGTGATCACGGCCGGGGCTCCGGGGTCGTTGCCGAGCACGAAGACCACGGGCGCCAACGTGCCGTCGGCGCTCGCGCTCACCTCGTAATCGCCGGCCACCGTGTTCGCGGTCACCTCGACGCTGGCCACGCCGTCGGCACCGGTCGTGGCCGTGCTCGCCGAGAGGACAGCGGAGGCGCCGCTCGAAGGAGCCGCAAAGCTCACGAGCGCCGCGGCCACGGGGTTACCGAGATAATTTTCGAGCTTGACCGCGAGCGTGACCGTAAAGCCCGTCGCCACCACCGCGCGCTGCTCGTCACCCGAGACCAAGGAGAGGCTCCCGGGAGGGATGGGCGAATTGGTGAGCTCGAAGGTATCGGACAAGCCCCCGGTCACCGAAGCAGTGACGCTGTAGGAGCCGACCTCGGTACCCGCGGTCGCGGTTACCTGGGCCTTGCCCTGGCTGTCGGTCGTAGCTGAGCTCGAAGAGAGGACGGCGGAGGCGCCGCTCGAAGGGGCCGCGTAGGTGACGGTCGCGCCGGCGACCGGGTTTTCGTACTGGTCGAGCACGGTGACGCCGAGCGGCGCCGCGAAGCTCGAGCCGTCCGCCACCGCAGCCTGGGTCTTGGCGGCGGGATCGGCCTCGATGGACGCCGGGGCGCCCGCGAGGTTCGCAAGCGAGAACGAGACCTCGCCCGCGATCCCGGCGCTCGTCGCTGTAACCGTATAGGTGCCAATCTTGGTGCCAGACACCACCGTGACGCTGGCCTCGCCGTCGCTGTCGCTTGTGACCGTCGCCGCCGACAAGGTACCGGTCGCGCCGTTTACGGCTTGCGCGACAAAGCTCACCGTGACGCCGCTTATGCCGTTGCCATGCGCGTCGCGCACCGCCGCCACGAGAGGATCCGTAAAGTCCTGGTTGACCGTCTTCTCCTGACCGCTGCCGGAGACGAGCACCAAGGCCGTAGGGTCGCTCGGAAGGTTTGTGAGGCTCGCGGCTGTGGCGGAGATGCTGCCCGCGCTCGCCGTCACCTGATAAGCGCCAGCCTTGGTGTTGGCCGTGGCCGTGGTGCAGGCGATACCGCTCGCGTCGGTGGTGGCGCTCGCCGGGCTCAAGCTGGCAGAAGCGCCGCTCGCCGGGGCAGTGAAGCCCACGTCAAAACCCACGGCGGGGGTGGCGGGGGCGGTATAGACCACGACGCAGATGTCGGCGGCGAAGCTCGTACCTACCTCGGCCTGCTGCGAAGAGCCGCTCGAGGCCTCGATCGACGACACCGCGGGCGCACCGAGGAGGGTGAAGGCGGCGTCGCTGTAGTCCGCGTTCATGCCGGTCTGGTTCTTCGCCTTCACCGTGTAGTCGACGCCGGCTTCGAGCGAGCTCGGGATGGTCCAGCTATAGCTGCCCGCGGTCGCGTCGAGGTCGGTGGCGATGACGGCCTGGAACGAGCCGCCCTTGTAGAGATCGAGCGCCAAGGTGGTGACGCCGGTCTGGGTCCAGGTGATGCTCTGTGTCGAGCCCAAAGACCACGACTCGCCGCCGTTCGGCGCCGTGAGCGTAACGCTCGAGGGGTCCTCGACCACGGGGACGAGATAGGCGGTGTACAAGGTGCCGGACTGCCCGCTCGGGGAGGACACGGTGACGTTGTAGTTGCCCGAGGGCATGGCCGGGAAGGTGGCCGAGATGCTCGTGCTGCTTGTCACCACCACGTCGGTGGCGGTGTAGGGGCCGACCGCGACCGCTGAGCCTTCGACGAAGTTGCTGCCCGAGATCTGCACGCTCTCTGCGACGCCTACCTCGCCCTCGTTCGGGCTTATCGAGGAGACGGAAGGAGAGCTTAGGCTCGTGTAGGTGAAGGCGTCCTCGAGGATGGCTATCTGCCCGTCCGGGTTCGCGACGGAGACGTCGTAGACCATGCCGTTGCTCAAGCCGGAGGGGATCTTGATGAGGATCGTATCGACGCCGAACTGCATGATGTAGGAGCTCGAGAGCACCGTGCTGCCGATCGAGATCGCGGCGCCCTGGACGAAGTTTTGGCCCGTGATGGTGACGAGGTCGTACGTCGTGCCCACGTCCGGGGTGACGGCGGCGAGCTCGGGCGCTGGGATTTCGTCGCCAGAGACCACCTGGATGTTGTCGAGGGTCCAGCCGCGGAAGGCGTTGTAGACTTGGTCGCCGGTATTGAAAGAGAAGCGGAGCCGCGCCGTGTTGCCGGCGTATGCCGAGATGTCGTAGGCATAATGACGCCACTCGGGCGGCATGGAAGAGCCGCCGGCGGTGTAGCCCGAGTCGCTAGGGGCGTCGGTGTTCAAGGTCGGGTTGAGCTGACCGAGCTTCGTCCAGCTCACACCGTCGTCGGTCGAGATCTCGATCCTCATGATGTCGAACGACTGGCCGGCCACGCCCTCGATCTCCCACCAGCTATCGAAGGTGAGCAGCGCGTCGCCGCTGCCGAGCGTCGTAGGGGGCGAGGTCAAGGTGCCG
>CAYXQW010000034.1:0-2746 GCA_964466695.1 uncultured Bdellovibrionales bacterium | reverse complement strand
TCTTGGGGTACTGGGAGCTCGGGTTGTAGTCCGCGCCGATGAAGGTGCCGGTTACATCGTCGCCGAACCACACCACGTGCGTGCCGCTCCGGGCCGGCAGGTGCGCGCCGCTGTCGGGGAGGGTCACGAGCGCCGGGTTGAGCCCTTGCGCCACCGAGATATTCTCGGGGCTTGCGACCACGTGCCAGGTCGCGACCCCGGAGGTGGTCGCCGCCACCCAGTCGCCGAGGCCGCCGGACTCCCAACCGACCTGGCTGCCGTCCCAGGCGCCCGGCGGCAGGAGGGCTTGCGTGTCGGGGATCGGGACGAACACCCGGGCATCAGGATCGCTTACAGGCTCGGTGCCACACGACATGGCGCCCAAGAAAGCCGCCAACATGAGTTTTTTTGACCAAGGTGCGTTCACTGACATGGGATCCTCCAAAAAGGCGCGTCGCGATTTACGTATCGCTCGCAGCCTCTTGTTTCGCTGGGAGGATTTACGACTCAATGGGCGAGATCGTTCAGGCGGCCCAGGGCAGCGTGACCACGAAGCGCGCACCGCCAAGCGGGCTCTCGCGAAGCTCGATGGTCCCCAAGGCCTCGGTGACGAGCCGCTCGCAGACCGCGAGGCCGAGGCCGGTGCCCTCGCCCGCGGGCTTGGTGGTGAAGAACGGCTCGAAGACATGCGCGCGCGCGCCCGGCGCCACACCCTCGCCCGAGTCATCGACGCTGAGCACCACGACGCGGTCTTGCGCCTCGCAACGAAGCTCGATGCGCCCGGTGCCCGTAACAGCCGCGATCGCGTTCATCATCAGGTTGAGCAAGACCTGGATGATGGCGTCGGTGCCGAGCGCGACCTTCGGCAGCTCGCGCGGCACGTCTACGACCCACTCGATAGCGCCGAGCTGCGGACCGACGAGGCCGCGGAGGTGATCTATGGCCGCCGCGACATCCCCGCCGCCCTCGTCTGACACCGTCTTCGTGCGCGAAAAATCGAGGAGCTGCCGCAAAGTTACGGTGATGCGATCGAGCTCCTTGCGCATACGCTCGATGGCCATCTCCCTCTCCGGTGCCGAGAGCTCGCCGCTCTTTAGCATATCGACGTAACCCGCGAGCACGGAGAGCGGGTTACCCACCTCGTGCGCGAGGCCCGCGGCGAGCTGCCCCACCATCGCGAGGCGCGCCGCGCGCATGAGCTCCTGGTTTTTTTGTACGAGCTCGGTGAGCTGACTCTCGATGCGTCGCTGATCTTCGCGCTCGGCCTGCTTCATGGCGACGATAGCGCGACCGAGGCGCGCGAGGTCATCTCCCTTGGTGCGCGCGGCGAAGTCGTCGAGGCCGGCGAGCTCGCGGAGGTGCACGAGCTCGGTGAGCCGCCGCAAAGGTCGCAGCAAGGAGCGGCGCAAGAAGAAGGTGCCGAGGCCCACAGCGAGGGCCCCCGCGGCGAGCAGCACCAAGAGCGCGAGGCGCTCCGTGGCGATGACGTCCGCGAGCTCTGTGCGCGCGACGCCGTGACGCACGTCGGCGGCTAGGTGGTGTTGCAGCCAGACGAGGAAGGCGAGGTTGATAACGACGAGCTCGACGACGATGGCGGCGGCGAGCTGGAGGACGATGCGCGCCGTGAGCCTCTTCAAGGCCAGAGCCCCTCGAGGTAGAGCAGGGAGAGGGGGATTTCGAGGAAGACGTGAGGCAAGAGCAAAAGCTCGAGGCAGGCCAAGATCAAGAACGGGCCGAACGGCACCGCGCGCGGCGGCGGCGTCCAGACCTCCTCGCCGTCTGCGAGGGGCGCGGGGGGGTCCTTCGCCTTATGCCCGCCCGTAGCCACGAGCAAGAGCCCGGCGATGCTGCCTTGGATGGAAGCGAGGAGCAGCAAGATCACGGCCGGCAAGAGCCCGAACAAGGCGCCCATGACCGCGTAGAGCTTGATGTCGCCGAGGCCCATGCCCTCGCGGCCGGCGAGGCGCGCGAAGCCGAGGGCGAAGAGGAAGAGGCCGAGCGCCGGCAGAAGCCCGAGCGCGCTCGCGGCGAGGCCTGTGCCGCCGGGGAGCAGCGCGCCGCCGAGCGCCCAGAGGAGGCACGGCAGCACGATGACGTCGGGGATCCAATAGTGGTCGATGTCGAGGAAGACGATGGCGAGGAAGGCCGGGACGATCGGCCCCCACACGAGGAGCTGCCACGACAACCCGAGGCGCAAAAAGACGGCGACGGCGAGCGCCGCCATGATGAGCTCTACGAGGAAGTAGCGCGGTGAGATGCGCGCCTTGCAGGCCCGGCAGCGCGCCGAAAGCAAGCAGAAGCTCAAAAGGGGGATGTTGTCGTACCAGGCGATCTGAGCGTGACACGCGGGGCAGCGCGAGCGCGGCCGCACGAGCGACTCGCCCGCGGGCAGGCGCGCGATCACGACGTTGAGGAACGACCCCACGGCGGCGCCGACGGCGGCCACGTAGGCGAGCAACAACCACATTGGCAGAGAGGCGCTCACAGCCGTTAATTGTCAGTGATCGAAGCCCGACTGACAAGAATTGTCATCACACACCGGCCCATATGCGCGCGATCGCCCCGTAAATACGCGATCTCGGCGGAGCGAAGGCTGGCATCGAAGTTGCTTATTTGACCGGGAGATCTAGTTGCGCCAAGCTGTTTGGCGCGCATGGCCCCAAGTTGGGCAAAAGGAGACCTGTTAATGAAACGCAGACTGGCACGCGGCTTTACCCTCATCGAGCTTATGATCGTCGTCGCGATCATCGGCATCCTGGCGATGATC
>CAYXQW010000033.1:11151-12892 GCA_964466695.1 uncultured Bdellovibrionales bacterium | reverse complement strand
CGCGGGTGGCCGTCGCGCCAAGCTCACGGTGGTCTCGCGTAAGCGAGTTAGCCCGAAAGATGTTCCGCACCTCGTGAGTCAGGCCAAGGACGCGAACCGGCTGCTGCTCGTCGCGCCATTTCTGAGCCCCCGCGCCCGCGAGCTCCTGGCCGACGCCAACGCCAGCTACTTCGACGCCACGGGCAACCTGCGGATCGTCGTTCGTGAGCCGGCCGTCTTCCTCGAGGGCCGCGGTGCCGATCGCGATCCCGACCGGAAACCCCGCGCGCTCAGAAGTCTCAAGGGGGCGGCTGCCGGGCGCGTCGTTCGAGCCCTCTGTGACTTCATGCCGCCCTATGGGGTGCGCATGCTCTCGAAGAGCTCGTCCACGCCGCTCGGCACGGTATCGCGAGTGGTCAGCTTTCTCGAGGAGGAAGCCCTCCTCACCCGTGACGAGAAGAAGGTCATCACGTTCGTCGACTGGGCGGCGCTCATCTCTCGCTGGGTGCGCGACTACAGCGTGACGGAGTCGAACGTGGTCCGCTCCTATATCGAGCCGCGGGGACTTTTGGCCCTCGGTTCCAAGATGACGAAGCTCGGCAGGTACGCCGTCACGGGCAGCCTCGCCGGACCCGGGATCGCTCCCGCACGGCTCGCGATGCTCTACGTGGAGGATGTCGAACGCGCCGCGGAAGCGCTCGAGCTCGTTCCGACCGAAGCGGGGGCCAACGTTTGGCTGCTCGAGCCGTACGACACCGTCGTGTTCGAGAGGACCCAATCCTTGTCTTTCGCACTAGCGCCCGAGAAGGTCACCGTGACCGCGGCGGCGCCGAGTCAAGTCGTGGCGGATCTGATGACGAGCCCCGGACGCGGACCGCAAGAAGCCGAAGCGCTGATCGAAAAGATAAAAGGAACCGAGGATGCCTGGCGCCAAAGCCCTTGAGCCTGAATACGTCGCCGCGCGGCGAGTGCTGCTCGATGCGTACGAAGCTCTGACCTCGCGATCGATCCGCGAGAGCTCGACGACGAACCCGAGCTCAAGATTACGCTCGAGGCCGCTGGCTTCGAGCTCACCGTCCGTCCCGGCACGTGGAGCATGACCGAGGTCCAGATCGATTTCATGGTGCCTGCATCGCTTGGTGGTCAGGGGCGACGCGGCGCCCGGCTCGGCGTTCACGGCACCGAGTTCGCTCGCAAGGCCACCGGCCTCGAGGGAGCGATGGTCGATCATACGCTCGTTCGTGTGGGCGCGCTCGATGCCACCGATACTCGCGCGTTCGACGTGCGCGTTGCGGGCGTTGCGGCGTTGATGGTCGCCAAGCTGCACAAGATCGCCGAGCGCAAAGACAGTCCAGATCGCTTGCAGGACAAGGACGGCCTCGATGTCCTGCGCTTGCTTCGGTTCGCCGAGACGGCGCCTCTGGCGAGCACGCTAACGAAGCTTACGGAACATCCCATCGCTGGTGACGTCACACGACAGGCGCGAGTGTTCCTCCATGAACACTTCGGCGATCGCGAAGGAATCGGTGCACAGATGGCTGTTCGCGCCAGCGTCGGGCTCGAGGACGCGGCGGCCATCGCCATCTCCTGCGAGGCCCTCGCACGGCGGCTTCTCGGCGCCTGGAAATAGAACGTGCTCTTTCCCTTGGCCTGTCACGGACTCCTCGGCATGGTGGATCCCTGGCCCCAGGGTGCTGGCCCCAGGTAACCAGACACCCGCTGCGGTACTCCCCCCACGTCCTCAGCGCCGGTGTGCCACCTT
>CAYXQW010000033.1:8252-11141 GCA_964466695.1 uncultured Bdellovibrionales bacterium | reverse complement strand
GTGCGACCCGGAGCTTCAGCTCGTGCAAGCGCGCCTGCAAGGCCTCGACACCGAGCTCGGCGTACTTCTTGGGCAGCATGCGGCGGTTTGAGGCCTCGAAGACGGCGATGAGCTCCATGTACTCGAGCATCTCGGTGTCGCGGCTCGGCAGATAGTCGCGGATGGCGTCGCCAAGGTGCGCGGCCGTGACCGGCTCGTCCTTCGCGTAGTCGCCGGCCGTGAGCACCACGGCCTCGAGCTCGGCGTTCGAGTAGCCGACGAGCTTCGCCGAGACCGCCTCGCGGTCGCGCGGGAAGCAGACGGCCGTCGCGAGCTTGTGCCGGCGAAGCTGCGCCTCGAGCACCTGCTCTACCTCCTCGGGCTCTTCGGAGTAGAGGAAGGGGATCTTACGATCGAGCCGGCCGGCGCGCTTGATGTCCACGTCGAGCTTGTCGGGCCGGTTGGTCATGAGCACGAAGAGCACGCGGCCGCGGTTTTTGGTGTCGGACATGAACTCCTTGATGCGCGCGATCACGCGCGAGCTCGTGCCGCCATCGCCCTCGCCGTCCTGGCTGCCGAAGGCGCGGTCGCCCTCGTCGATGACCACGATCACCTGGCCCATGGCCTGCACCACCTGCAAGATGCGCTCGAGGTTGGCCTCGGTGGCGCCCACCCACTTCGAGCGGAAGCTCTTGAGCTTGACGGCGGCAAGCCCGCTCTCCTTGACGAAGGCCTCGGCCACGAAGGTCTTGCCGGTGCCCATGGGGCCGGTGAACAAAAGGCCCATCGGGCAGCGCGCGCGGCGGCCCTCGCGGAAGTTTTGGGCGATCGCTGAAAGCTC
Source organism: uncultured Bdellovibrionales bacterium (assembly GCA_964466695.1). Taxonomy (GTDB): domain Bacteria; phylum Myxococcota; class XYA12-FULL-58-9; order XYA12-FULL-58-9; family JAFGEK01; genus CAYXQW01. The sequence continues at coordinate 10,321 of CAYXQW010000033.1, read as the reverse complement.
GCGCTTGACCTCGGGGATGCCGCCCACGGCGTCGAAGCCGTGACGGCCCTCGATGATCTCGATGAGCCCGAAGCACTCGCGCTCGATGAGCTCGCGCTTGCGGAGACGAATGAGGCGCAAGAGCTCGGCCTTGCCGCCGTCGTCACCTGGCACCTCGACGTCCGGGGCTACGAGGGCGCGGATCTCGTCTTGGCTCATGCCGGAGGTGAGCTCGGCGAGCTTCGCCGTGCGCGCGCGGTTTTTCTCCTCGTCGCCGAGCAAGGCGGTGATGAGCGCGACGCGCTCTTCGCGCTTTTTCGGATCGTCGGGGCCGCGCGGCGAAGGCTCGAGCAGCGACTTCATCTGCACCGCCTTGAGCCCGGCCGTGGCCTCGACCAGCCGCGCCTTGAAGGCCGGGTCGAAGTCCGGCACCACCCGCTCGACGATGAGCGCCCGCGCCGCCTCGTCGGGGAGCGGCACGGCCAAGGTCGCGCAGCGCGGGTTCGCGACGAGCTTCGGATTTAGCTCCGTCAGGTTCTCGGTGACGAGCATCACCAGGTTGTCGGACTTCTCAATGAGCGGCGACATCGACCAGCGATGCAGCGCCACCACGCTCTGCCTGTCGGTCTCGGAGGAGAAGTTCGGGTCGCTCGCGGGCACCACCATCTCGGCGTAGTCGATGATGGCCGCGAGCTTCTCGCGCGTGAGCAGCAAGCGCTCGACGGCGGGCAAGACCTTGGCCGGGCTCGTCTCGAGCAAGAGCTCGTCGAGGTTTTCGACCGCGCCCGCCTTCTTGAGGAAGCGCACCCCCGCCGAGACGTTGTAGCGCAAGATGATGTCGCGCGAGGGGGCGAGGACCACCTTGGCCAGAAAATCCACGAGGCCGTGCAGCTCGCCGTCGTAGAAGACGAGGTCGTGCACGTTGCCGTGCAAGATGAACTCCGAGGCCTCGCCCTTCAAGTAGCGACGCTTGAGCTCCTCGGCGAAGGCCGGCCAGGCAGGTTCGGGCAAGGTCATGTGATACTCCATGTGTCGGTGGTGTGCTCGAGCAAGACCTCGGCCTCGCGCGCGGTGGCGCGCACGGCGTCGACGCCGTCGAGGAGGTCGTCGAGCTGGCCGTGCAGCTCGCGCGGCGAGCGCATGGTCACGATCTGATCGGTGAGCAGCGCGAAGGTGTTCTCGATGAGCTCCATCTGCGCCCGCGCCCTCTGCACGAAGGTGTGGATCTCGCGCTGCTTCTCTTGCCGGCGCAAGAGCACGTCGAGGTTCTTGCGCGCGAGCGCGCGAGCCTCGGAGTCCTCGGCGTTCTCGATGAGCTTCTCCTGGTAGCGCGCGCTCTCTTCGAGCGCGCCCAAGTCTACCGAGGCGATGTGGCTTTCGTACCTCGTCGTGGCCACCGCGAGGTCGGCGAAGTCGTGCACGAGCTTCTCGAGCTTTGAAAGCTCGGTCTGCATGAGCGAGCCGGTGAAGGCCTGGTTGTCCTTGGCGAGGCGCATGATCTTCTGCCGCGCCTGGCTCAAGGTCCGCACCCGCACCGCCCGCTCGAGCGAGAGCGTCGTGATCTTCGCCTCGAGGGCGCGCTCGGCGCGCGCGCAGAGCTCCTCCTCGTGCACCTTGTCGAACCAGAACCTGCGCAAGAGCTTCGAGTCGGGCGCGAACAACATCCACAAGGCCTCGGCGCCGCCCGCGAGCACCAACAGCCATGGGTTTGCCGTGAGCAAGGCCGCCGCGGCGAGCCCCCCGAGCAAGGTGTAGTTGTAGACGTTCTTGAAGGCGTAGCGGTGGTAGGGGACGCGCTCCTCGGAGGGGTCGTGACTCATCAGCTCACCCGTACGTTGCCGTTCTGTGTGTGCAAGAGCTCGAGGAGGCGGCCCTCGATCTCGCGAAACTTCGGCGTCTGCTTCAAGCCGAGGTCGCGCTCTTCGAACACCGGGATGTCCTCGCGGTGCAGGATGCGCGCCGGGCGCGTAGAGAGCACGAACACCGTGTCGGCGAGGTAGACCGCCTCGGAGACGTCGTGGGTGACGAACAACATGGTGTTGTCGGCGCTCTTCGAGATGTCGAGCATGAGCGACTGCATCCCCCAGCGC
>CAYXQW010000033.1:1140-8242 GCA_964466695.1 uncultured Bdellovibrionales bacterium | reverse complement strand
AAGGGCTCGTCCATGAGCAACAACCGCGGGTCATTGACGAGCGTGCGGGCGATGGCCACCCGCTGCTTCTGCCCGCCCGAGAGCTCTTTCGGGTATCTCTTGGCGTAATCTATGAGGCCCACCTGCGTCAGGGCCGCGCGCGCCTTGGCCTCCCGCTCGGCCTTCGCCACGCCCGCGAGCTTCAAGCCGTACTCCACGTTCTTTTGCACCGTGAGCCAAGCGAAAGAGGTGTAGGACTGAAACACCATGCCCCGCTCGCGGCTCGTGCCCTCGATGGCGACGCCGTCGAGCGCGACGCGCCCTTTGGTCGGCGTCAAGAGCCCCGCCACGCACTTCAAGATGGTGGACTTGCCGCAGCCCGAGGGGCCGAGGAACACCACGATCTCCCCTACGCCTGGCTTGTCTTGCACCTCGAAGGTGATGTCCTCGATCGCCGGGACGGGCTCGCCGCTGCGCGAGCGGTAGGTCACCGAGAGGTCTTCGACTAAAAGCTTCGGCGGTTTGGTCATGATCGCTGCTCTCGCCAGCGAAACAGGGCCGCCGAGCTTGCGCGCAGGAGCGCGTCGGTCAAAAGCCCCACGCCGCCTATCACCACGAGCCCGGCGAAGCTCCAGTGGGGCTTCGCGTGGGTGTAGGCGAGCTGGATCAAGTAGCCGAGGGAGGTGCCGGGGTTTACGGCCTCGGCGAGGATGACGTAGGTCCAGGCGATGGCGTTCATCACCCGGAAGGGCAGCGCCGCCGGCACCAGGACCGTGCAGATGACCTGCCAACGACTGGCCCCGAGCGTGTAGGCGGTGTCGACGTAGTCTTGCGGCACGGCGCGGATGGCGGTGATCACCACGGGCAGGAGGTAGACGAAGACGCCGAGGAACAAGAAGGCGATCTTCTGCCCATCGTCGATGCCGAACCACACGATGAGCAGCGGGATGAAGGCCGAGATGGGCATGAAGCGTAAGGGCGCGAGCACCGGCTCGAAGAAGCGGTTGATGGGCTCGAACGCCCCCATGGCGACTCCGAGCGGGAAGGCCACGGCCGCGGCGAGCAAGAACGCGATGGAGATGCGGCGCGTGGAGGTGGCGATCGCTAGGGCGAGGTCCTTCTCGAACAAGAGCTGGAAGAGCCCGCGCACGACCTCGCTCGGCGACGGCAAGAAGGAAGGCGAGACGAGGCCGCCGTAGGAGAGCCCCGCCCAGGCGAAGAGCACGAGCGCGGGCGCCACGAAGGCGAGCGCGCGATGGGCGCGCGGCGAGAGCTCGGCGCGCAACGCGAACAGGGAGGCTAGGCGCTTTTTGAGCATGGGCGCTCATGGTTGTAGCTCGAACTTACGGCCCGAGACAACTGAGGCGGGGGTGGTGGTTATACCGCCCCCTTGTCCTCGAGGCGCTACGGTTCACGCAATACGTGGTGGACGAGTCTCATCGCGCGTGGTCGCCCGAGGCCTCGATCCGCGAGCGCTGCAGATGGCGGTTCAACACGAACCAAAGTCAATGCGTCGGACCGCATACCACGACGCGCAGCATCGGGCTGGGATAAGTGAAATAGTCAGCACTCTCCCGTCAGGCTCCCGGTGTCGCCGCGACCCTCGATGACATCGACGATGCGGTTTACGAGCAAGGGCGCGGTCATTTGCGCAAACTCGGCGTCCGGATGAGAGTTAGTCGGGCTTTGGGCATAGTCATCCAGGATATAGAGACCTCCCTCGGTCTCGAGCTGCCAGAAGTCCCAGACGAAGATGTTGTCGCCGGGCTCGTCCCACGTGTCTTTGACCCACGTAAAGAAGTCGCGCGCGCGGAGGGCGCTCGCCTCGTTGGTCTCGTCATCGTTGTTGGCCGCGCCCGTCCAGACGATGAACTTGTGCTCGGGAAATTCGTGCATGCGGGCCTTGAGCGCCGCGTACTGGAGCTCGTAGTTCGCGCGGGTCTTGGCCGCTGACGTGACGTCCGGCGTTCCATCGTCCCTTTCCATATCGCTCACCGGGTAGCAGTGCTTGAAGACGATGACGTCGTATGCTGCCGCGAGCTGATCGAGGTTCTTCTGTTCGCGGTCCTGCTCAACGCCCGTGTGGGCTACCCACAGGTTCCAGTAGTCGTAGGGGTAGTTTTCCCATGGGTATGGGGCGTTAGGGTAATCCTCCTGGGCGATATCATATTCCGTGCCCTCGTTCGTGTTGTACGCCTCGATGAGCTCCAAGACGCCGCCGTTCCAGATGACGCCGCCCGTGCTGTGATGCAAAAGGACGATGCGCACGAGACCTTGCGGATAGACCTCGACCGTCAAAGTCGCGCTGTGCTCGCCGTCGTCGTTCGTGGCGAGGAGGGTGTAGGAGGTGGTGGCATCCGGCGTCACGGTGACGCTCGTGAGATTTATGACATCGCCCGGGCTCGCCCCGTTCGATGCCGTGATGGTGAGCGCGTTCGCGCGGATGGCCTCAAAGCTCAAGGTCGCGCTCCCTCCTTCCGGGAGGCGCGCCGGGGTGGCGGTGAAGGAGAGGATGGCTGGGCCTTGCGTCACGGTGATCACCGCCGCCTCGGAGGTCACGCTCCCGGCGCGGTTTTGCACGACCACCCGAAAGCGCGCGCCGCTGTCGCTCGCGGTGAGCTGTGCGGTCGTAAAAGAGGCCGCGGTGGCGCCGGGCAAGTCGGTGAAGGAGGCGCCAGCGTCGTTCGAGCGTTGCCACTGGTAGGTCGGGGCAGGGCTGCCGGTGGCGACCACCGTGAGCTCCGCGGTGAGCCCCTCGCTGACGGCTTGGCTCGTAGGCTGCGTGGTGATGACCGGCGCCGCGTCCTCCGCCGGTTCGTTTGGCTCGTTGGGCTCATTGGGCTCGTTTGGCTCTTCTTGTTCTTGCTCTTCTTCGGGGTGGCCTTGCGCGACGGTGCCCGTGTTGTCGCAGCTCGCAAAAAACGCCGCGAGCACAAACCATGAGAGCGTGTAGGGCGTGGTCTTTATGGTCATAGGTATTTTCTCCTCATCGCATGCTTCTCCGAGTGGCGAGGAGATCTTCAAGGCATTTTAGCGGGCTCGGCGTAGAGCGGATTTATGTCCTTGTCGAGGAGGTGGGTCTTGCGCACCCGGCCGAGGGCGGCGAGCACGCTCGTCGGGAGGCGCGGATACTTCGCCTCGAGCTCTTTGAGGAGCTGCTTTACGGCCTTGCGCTCCTTGTCCTGCGAGCCGCAGAGCTGGCACGGCATGATGGGATACTTGTGGTGCTCCGCGAGCTCTATGAGGTTTTTCTCCGAGACGTAGATGAGCGGGCGGATGACCTGCTCGGGCCCGTCGTCGGAGCGGAGCCGCGGCGGCATGCCCTTGAGCTGGCCCGTGAAGAATATATTGAGGAGAAAGGTCTCGATCAGGTCGTCGCGGTGGTGGCCGAGCGCGACCTTGTTGCAGCCATGGCGCCGCGCGGCCTTGTAGAGGATGGCGCGGCGAAAGCGCGAGCACCACGCGCAGAAGACCTGACCCGGCGCGGTCATCTTGACGACGCGCGTGTAGGTGTCCTGTCTCTCGATCTCATAGGGCAAGCCGAGCTCTTTGAGGTAGGCGTCGATGGGAGAGGTGTCGTGGTTCGGTTGGCCCTGGTCGAGGTGGAAGGGGACGAGCTCGAACTTCTCCGCGGCGGCGGCGCGCATTTTTACGAGCGCCCAGAGGAGGGCGTAGGAGTCCTTGCCGCCCGACATGGCGACGAGGATGCGGTCGCCGCCTGTGACGAGGTCGAACTTGCGATTGGCTCGATTGACGGCGAGCATGATGCGGCTCTCGAGCTTGCCTCGTTGCATGGGGGCGCTATCTAGCCGGGCGAGCGCTTTTAAGACAAGGAGCGATCATGACGGTGAAGATTTATACGAGGCGCGGCGACGACGGCCGCGCGTGCGCCGTAAGCGGCGAGCGCCTCGAAAAGAACGACCCGTATTTCGAGGCCCAGGGCGCCGTCGACGAGCTCAACGCGGTGCTCGGGATCGCGCGGGTGGGCGCGGGCGCCCTCGACGTGTTGCTCGAGAGGCTCCAGCTTGAGCTCTGCGAGCTTGGCGCGACCTTGTGCGGCGCACGCCCCTTCGCCGTCGAGCATACCTCGGCGCTCGAGCGCGACATCGACGCCATCGCGGCCAAGCTGCCAAAGCTTAGAAGCTTTATCCTACCAGGGGGCACGAGCCCCGCTTCGGCCTTGCACCACGCGCGCACGGTGTGCCGACGCGCCGAGCGCCGGGTTGTCGCCCTCGCGCCCGCGGTGAGCCCGGACGTGCTCGCGTATATGAACCGCCTGGGAGATCTCTTGTTCGTGCTCGCTCGCTACGCCAATCACATGGCGGCCGAGCCCGAGCGACCCTGGCCGGGCGTGAACGCTACTTGATGTTGTTGATGATGTTGGACTTCGCGCGGTTGTCTTCCTCGGCGATGGTCGTCAAGAGCTGCACGATGCGCTGATACTCTTCGGTCTGGGTCTGAAGGTCGAACTTCGCAAGCTCGCTCGTGTCGGCGACCGACTGCTTCATATCGTCGAGGTCCTCTAGGAGCTTCTCCGCCTGCTCCTTTGTGAGCGGCTCGTTGACGTGGGCCGTGACGACGGGGTTGCCGGCGTCGTCGAAGCTCACCTCGTTCCAGGAGAAGTTTTGCGTCTCTTGACCCTCGGGCCAAGAGTCGATGAGGTCGCGCAGCTCGGTGCGCGTCAGGCGCAGCTCCTCGCTGAGCTTGTTGAGCTTGTCGACCTTGGCGCCGAAGTCGAACAGGCTCGCCTCGACCCCGCCGAGCGCCCCGGCGATGAAGGCGAGGCTCGCCGAGCGCTGCTGGTCGGCGCCGACGCCCACGAGGTAGGCCGCGAGCTCATCGGCGCAGGCGTTCTTTACTTGCTCGTCGCTCATCCGCGGCCCCCGGAGGAGCCCCGCGCCGAAGTCGTAGGACATGCCCTGGAGTCGCTCCCGCGTCGCCGGGTCTTGGCTGCTCAGAAAGTCCGTTACGAGGTTGACCTCATCGCTCCCGAGCGCCAGCACCGCGCCGCCGAGATCGGTGCTCTGGCTGCGCTCGAAGGTGGAGGTGCTGCTATGAGCTTGGCGTGGCTGCTTGACTTCCGAGCCCGTCTCCACGCTGGTCGTGGTGGGGGTGACGGGTACGACGCCGGAGATGTTTTGCACGGACATGATGCGTTTCCTTCCCGAGGGAGAAGATTATTACGAGCGAGTCACCAAGGTCATACACCAGGGCCTCTCCGTCCGGCTATCTGTTCGCGCGGCCGCTTCGCGTTATGCTCGAACACCTCGATTTATCTCGACTTTTTTGGGCCGTGCTTGACATTTGGGTGGGCAGTGCGCGAGCGTCTTTGGCGGATCGTGCCGATCCTTCGAGGGGCTAGAAGCGGTGTCCGTCACGACGAAGCGCGTCCCGAGGGTCCTCATCGTCGCGCGTGATCCGCTCTCCGACACGCAGAACAACGGCAAGACCCTCGCGGCTTTCTTTCGTGGCTGGGATCGCGAGTGCCTCGCGCAGCTCTATCTTCGCACCGCGGTGCCGGACTTCACCGTGTGCGATCGTTTCTTCCAGCTCCACGACTTCGATCTCTTGCGGCGGCTTTGCGGCGCGCGCGACGAAGGGGGGCGGGAGGTGCGCGCGGCAAATGTGCCAAAGCTCCTAAGGCGCAAGGAGGAGCTCTTGCGCGGCCGCCTGCTCGGGTTTTGCCGGCGTCACATGGGCCCGCTGTTGCGCCTCGTCAAGGACCTCGTCTGGTATCTCGGGGGCTTCAAGACGCGCGCGCTGCGCGAGTTCCTCGATGACTTCGACCCGGAGGTGGTCTTCTTCCAGTCTCAAAACGGCGTTGGCGACTTCGCCTTGGCGCTCTGGATCGTGCGCGAGCGCCAGCTCCCGCTCGTCATGCAGACCACCGACGACTTCGTGACGCCGCACCTCTTTCAGGGCCCCTTCGCCCTCATCCACGGCCTCCTGCTGCGGCGGGCCTACCGGCGCGCCGCCGGCCGCGCGCGGGCGATCGTGGCGATAAGCGACGCGATGGCCGCCGAGTACGCGCGCCGCTTCGGCGGCACCTACGTGGTCGCGATGAACGCGAGCGCCGCCCCGCCCCCCCCGGCGTATCGGCCGCGCGACGGGGAGCTGAGGCTCCTCTACACGGGCAACCTCGGCCTCGGGCGCGCGGCCGTGCTCGCGCGGCTCGGCGCCTGCCTCGCGAAGCTCGCGCGGGCGAAGGGGCTTTGCGCCGAGCTCGAGATCTATACGCTCGTAGAGCCCAACCGTCGCGAGCTCTTGGCGCTCACGCAAAGCCGAGGTTGCGTCTTTCGCGGCAGCGCCGGCCCCGAGGAGCTCATGGCGGCCAGGGCGCGCGCCGACGTCCTCGTGCACGTCGAGTCCTTCGCGCGCCGGCACCGGCAGGCGACCCGGCTCTCTCTCTCCACCAAGATCCCGGAGTACCTCGCCGCGGGGCGCACGATCCTCGCCGTGGGTCCGCAAGAGGTGGCCTCGATCGCCTATCTGCAAGAGCTCGAAGTCGGGCCGGTCGTCACCTCGACCGACGAGGCGAAGCTCTTCGCGGCGCTCACAGAGCTCTTGACGGGCGGCGAGGCGAGGGCGCGCGCGGCGCTCGCAGTCGCGCGCGAGCGCCACGATCCGCAAAAGACCGCGGCGCTCATCTATGAGCTCGTCACCGCGTGCAGGCTTGGCCGGGAGGACTTTTTTTGCCAAGGTGCCGCGAGGACGGTGTCGTGATCCAGTTCTTCCACATCTACAAGTCCTACGGCGGTGACGCGCAGGCCCTCGTGGACATCAACCTCGAGATCGGTAAGGGCGAGTTCGTCTACCTCACGGGGCCATCGGGGGCCGGCAAGTCCACCTTGTTGCGCCTCATCTTCTGCGCCGAGCGGCCGTGTCGCGGTCAGCTCCTCGTCAACGGCCGCAACGTGGCGCGCTTGCCGCGCCGCGCCGTACCGCAACTGCGCCGGCAGATCGGGGTGGTGTTCCAAGACTTCAAGCTGCTCACGCGCCGCTCCGTCGCGGAGAACGTCTCGGTGGCGCTCGAGGTGCTCGGCGCCGAGCCGCGCACCGTGCGCCGCAAGACCTATACGGTGCTCAAGCAGCTCGGGCTCGTCCACAAGCGGCACCACCTGCC
>CAYXQW010000033.1:0-1130 GCA_964466695.1 uncultured Bdellovibrionales bacterium | reverse complement strand
TTGCGGCTCTCGGGCGGCGAGCAGCAGCGCGTGGCGATCGCGCGCGCGCTCGTCAACGAGCCGCAGATCTTGCTCGCCGACGAGCCCACCGGCAACCTCGACCTCGAGCACGCCCAAGCCATCCTCGCCCTGCTCGAGGCCGCCAACGCCCAGGGCACCACCATCATCGTGGCCACGCACGACGAGCGCCTGCTCGCGCAAGGCAGGCGCGTGATCGTGCTCGACAAGGGGCGCCTCTCGGCTTGAACCCATGCTCACCAAAGGACGCTACTTCGCGAAGAAAGCCGCCTCCTCGATCCGCGAGTCGCCGTGGGTGAGCTTGCTCGCGACCTTGACCATCGCGGTGAGCCTCTTCGTCTCGAGCCTCTACGCGCTCACCTTGGAGAACCTCTCGCGGTTCGCGCTCGGCTTCGGGCGCACGGCCGCGGTGACGGTGTACCTCAAAGACGGCCTCGTCGCGGACGATCACGAGCGCCTGCGCACGGTCATCGAGGAGAACCCGAAGGTGCTGCGCGCCACGCTCATCATGCCGGCTACGGCCCTAGAACGCTTCCGGGCGCGCGGCCCGCGCGCGGCCATGCTCGTCGAGGGCGTGAGCCCCGATATCCTGCCGGTCTCGGTGGAGCTCGCGCTCGCGCCCGGCCTCTCGGACCTTACGGCCGTCGCCGCGCTCGCACGCGAGCTTATGACCATCGACGGGGTCTATGAGGTGGACTTCGGGCAAGAAGACCTCGCGCGGCTTACGGCGCTGCTCGAGGTCTTACGCTACGGCGGCCTCGCGGGGGCGTTGCTCATCGGCCTCGCCGTGATCTTCATCGTGAGCAACACCATCCGCCTCACGATGTACGCGCGGCGGGACGAGATCGGCATCCTCGGCCTCGTGGGGGCCACCGCCTGGTTCATCCGGGTGCCGTTCTTGCTCGAGGGAGCGTTATGGGGCGCAGGCGGCGGCCTCCTCACCGCGGGCGCGTTGTACCTGCTCGAGCTTTTCGCCGCCCCGAGCGTGACGCTGCTCGTCGGCGAGGCGCTCGGCGGGCTCGAGGTGCACCTGTTCTCCGCGCGGCTCGCGCTCCTCGTCCTCTTGGCCGGCACGTTGCTCGGCGCGCTCGCGAGCGGGCTCTCGGTGCGCC
>CAYXQW010000032.1:9112-13097 GCA_964466695.1 uncultured Bdellovibrionales bacterium | reverse complement strand
GCCCGCGACCGGCGGCGGCGCGACCTCGCCCTGCGCCCGCTCCCAGTCGGCGACGAAGCGCTCGAGGCGGCCGATGGCCACGGGAGGGATGCCCTTGTTGTTCTTGCCGACCCGACACAAGCGCTCGCATTGCTCCTCCTGCGGGCAGACGCGACCACAGATCGCGGGCAGCGCGTTCGTCTCCTTGATCTTCGCGACCGCGCCCCGAAAATCGCCCTGCTCGACGAGGTGCAAGAACGCCGGGATGTCGATGCCCACCGGACAACCTTTGATGCAGTCCGGCTCCTTGCAATAGATGCAGCGATAGGCCTCGAGCCTCGCCTGCTCGGCGGTCAGCCCCAGGGGGACCTCCTCGAAGTTGTGTCGCCGCGCCACCGGATCCTGCTCGCGCATCTCTTGCCGCGGGGTCGCGAAGCGCTGCTTGAGATCGCGAGGCACGAAGTGCTTCTCGTCGCTCATCGCCCCCCCTCCTCGCCGCTCAAGCTCTCGTAGGCGAGCTTCTCCTCGGCGGCGTAGAACCGCTGGCGACGCATCATCTCGTCGAAGTCCACCTTGTGCCCGTCGAACTCGGGGCCGTCGACGCAGACGAACTTCGTCTCGCCTCCTACCGTGACCCGGCACCCGCCGCACATCCCCGTGCCGTCGATCATGACGCTGTTTAGGCTCACCTGCGTGGGGATGCCATGGGGCTCCGTCGTCTTGGCGACGAACTTCATCATGATGGGCGGGCCGATGGCCACGACCTCCGCGGGCGCGCCGCGCTCCTCGATGAGCCGCTGCAAGACCTGCGTCACCAGCGCGCGCTCGCCAAAGGAGCCGTCGTCGGTGCAGATCAAGACCTCGTCGCACGCGCGCCGCATCTCCTCTTCCATGATGATAAGCTCGCGGGTGCGCGCGCCCAAGATGGCGATCACGTGGTTGCCCGCGGCGCGATGGGCCTTGGCGATCGGGTGCAATGGGGCGACGCCGATGCCGCCGCCCACGCAGACCACCACGCCCTTTTTGACGATGTGCGTCGGCGAGCCGAGCGGCCCCACGATGTCTTTCAAGGCCCCACCCACCGGCACCTTCGCCATGAGCGCGGTGGATCTCCCCACCTCCTGCACCACGAGCGTGATCGTCCCGGCCTGCTCGTCGGCGTCGGCGATGGTGAGCGGGATACGCTCGCCCTGCTCACTGACGCGCACCATGACGAACTGCCCGGCCCGGCGCGCGCGAGCTACCGCGGGCGCCCGCACCACGTAGCGGGTGACCTTGGGCGCGAGCGCTTCTTTTTCGAGCACCTCGAACACCACGCCGGGATCGCCCCGGGCTACCCCAACATGACAGCCTGCGTGCCTCGCGGCACCGGCGCCGGAATCGTTTGAAGTCACCATGACGGTAGGTATCACCTCGAAGAATAGAGATGATTATACATTGCAGATGCCTCGCGAAAGCGCCACCCGGCGATAGGGACGGCTAAAAACGCGCGTCGAGCCAAAACTGCGGGGCAAAGCTCGTCGCGGCGCTCTGCTCGCGCACGACGCGCGAGCCCGGCACCACGGGCAAAAAGCCCGCCCGCGCGTGCATCACCCCGAGGCTCCACGCCACCCCGAAGAGCGCGAGCGCCCCATATTGCACCACGGTGAGCGCCTGCACCCGACGCTCGATATCACGATCGGAGAACGTCGGCCCGTAGCTCGCGGCCCAGAGATACGCGCCGATGTTGGCTGCGAGCAAGGTGAGTTCTAAGGAAGCGAAGAGCGCACCCATACGGTAGTCACCGTTTTGAAACTGCCCGACGCCAAAAGGCAGCAAGGTCCCAAGCTCGGAGCGCTCGATCATGGTCTGCTCGATCGTGACGACGCGCCCTTTTTTGCTGCCACGTCCGAGCTTCTCGTCGCTCTGCCTCTGCCTTATCGCGTCGAGCTCGGGCTTCATGCGCGCCCGCACGTGCTCTAGAAGCTCCACCACGGCGGGCGGCACGGTGTAAGGGTCGAGCTCGTGATCCGGATCCAGATAGAGCAGCTTGCCGAACTCCTCGCGCGCCGCGTCGAGCTTGTCGAGCCTGTAGTACGCGAGCGCCAGGTACCTACGCGCCTCGAGCACCTGCTCGTCGTTGTAGAGCCGCATGGGATAGACGAGCGCGAGGAGCTGCTGCACGGCGGCGTCGTAGTTGCCGTAAGCGTACTCGTTCTTGGCGCGGCGCAGCTCGGCCTCGACCTCGGCCGGGTCCGGGGGCCCGACACCGAGCGTAGCCAAAGCCGTGACGATGCCGAGGATCAGCATGCCTATGGGTTACCTAGGTCGCGGGCGGACTGCAAGGGCGCGCCTCACCTCACCGTCAACCTCTGCGTACGCCCGGGCTCGAAGCGGATCCGCTCGCGCGCCAAGACCTCGTCGCCCTTGTAAATCAGCACAAGAAGCTCGGTAGATCCGAGCGCCTCGAGCGGCACGAACACGGGCTCACCGGCGCGCAAGCCCTCGCGCTTGCCGCCGACCTCGACGAACGCCCCCACGGGCGCGCCCTCGACGTAGAGGCGCGCGGGGCTCGGGCGCAGCGCCACGGGCTCGAGCTCGGGCGGCTCGGTGTCGCTCACATGCAGGCGCAGCTCGGAGGTCTCACAGCAGGGGTTGCTAAAACGCAGCTCATGCTCGCCGTACGCGAGCTCCAGGAGGATAGGGCTCTGTTGCTCGCGCGCCAGAAGGGCGCCGTCGAGCTGGACGTTCACCCACAACCCTCCCGCGACGCGAAACACCACCGGCTTGGTCTTCACCGCCCGCGCCACGACCTCGCGCGGTTTCGGCGCGTCGAGCTTATCGGGCACGCGCGCGTCGAGCTTGACCTTCGGCGTCGCCCCTTCGCGCCGCGCCGTAGATACCTCCTCGACCGCGCGCACAGCCGGGAGCGGCTCCTCCGTGACGAGACGCGCCACGACCTTCGGCGCGAGCGCGGGCGGCATGGGTCGCGCGCGCCAAAAAGACACCGCCGCCGTCACCGCCACCACGCCCGCGAGCACGAGCGCCGCGTCGCGCAAGATCCTGCGCGCGCGCCGCCGCTGCGATAAACGCCTTACGAGCGCGCGCACTTCCTTGTGATCGGGCACGACCGCGAGCACGCGATCGAAGTCCTCGAGCGCCCGCCCCACGCGACCGCGCGCAAGCTCCTCCTTGCCGAGCGCGACGTAGCGCGTGACGAGCTCGGCCGCGAAGCTCTGGGCATAACTCGCGTCGGTCAACAGACGCGCCCTCTCCTTCTCGCTGTCGAGCGAGAGCCGCGCGAGGACGACGTCTATCGCCGCGACGACCTCAAGCGCGCTTTGAAACCTAAGGTGCGGATCCTTGGCCATGGCGCGGCGCAAGAGCCGCGCGATCGCGGCGTGGATCTTGGGATTGTGCTGCTCGGGGGGGAGGTATTCCCCGGCGAGGATACGCTTCAAGAGCGCGGGCGCCGACGGCGCCTCGAAGGGCAGCCGGCCGGTGACGAGCTGATAGAGCATCGCCCCGAGCGAGAAGATATCGGTGCGCGCGTCCGTCGCGCCGCTGTCGATATACTCGGGGGCCATGTAGGCCGGCGAGCCGAGGAGCGTGCCGGTGATGGTCAACGTCTGGCTATCGAGCATGCGCGCGATGCCGAAGTCGGTGAGCTTGAGCGCGCCGTCCTTGCCCACGAGGACGTTCTCCGGCTTGAGGTCGCGATGCACCACGCCCTGCGCGTGAGCGTGCGCGAGCGCATCGGCCACGGCGCGGCCGATGAGCAACGCCACCTCCGGTGCTGCCAGGACCGCGCCCTTTGGAAACGCGGCCAAGGAAGAGCCCTCGACGAGCTCGGTCACGATGTAGCTCTGCCGAGACTCGGCACCCGAGTAGTCGAAGATCTCGATGATGTGCGGGTGCTTGAGCCGCGCCACCGCCATCGCCTCGCGGTGGAACCGCTCGCGCGCCTCGGGCTTGTCGGCCAAAAAGCCGTGCATTACCTTGATGGCCACCTCACGCGAAAGATCGA
>CAYXQW010000032.1:0-9102 GCA_964466695.1 uncultured Bdellovibrionales bacterium | reverse complement strand
CGCCACCTCCTGCTCGGTGAGCATGTGGCGCGCCCGATAGACCACGCTCATCCCCCCCTGACCGATCTCGGAGAGGAGCTCGTACTTGCCGAGCCGCGCGTCAACCGCAAAAGGAACCATGTTCATCCACTACCAGATGGAGGCGCATGTACGAGAGTATATCTCTCACTTGCTCCGCGGGTGCGCACGATCGTAGACGGCGAACAGGCGCTCGGCGGTGACCTTCGTGTAGCGCTGCGTCGTGGACAAGCTCGCGTGCCCGAGCAACGTCTGGATCTGGCGAAGGTTAGCACCGCCGGCGAGCAGGTGCGTCGCGAACGAATGCCGGAGCTGGTGCGGCGTCACGTGGCGACCCAAGGCACAAAGCGCCGCCCGCGCGACGATGCGCGCGAGCGTGCGGGTGGAGATAGCCCCGCGCCGGCCGGCGAGGAACGCCCCCTTGGAGGCCGGGCGCGCCGCCCGATAAGCCGCGAGCGCCGCGAGGCACCCCGAAGGGATCGGCACCACGCGCTCCTTGCCGCCCTTACCGAGGACGCGCGCGGTGGCCTCGTCGAGATCCACGTCTTCATCGCGCAAGCTCGCGACCTCGGCGAGGCGGAGCCCGAGCCCGTACATGAGCAGCATGGCCGCGTGATCACGGAGCGCCTCGAGCTCGCCGCCCGCGGGAGGCCGCAAGATGGCGAGCATGGCGTCGACGTCGAGCGCTCGCGGCAACCCGCGCGGCAGCTTGGGGCTCTTGATGGTGGCGACGGGATCTACGAGCTCGGGCTCGCGCCTGCGAAGCCAGGAGAAGAAGGTCGCAAGCACGCTGCGCTTGCGGGCAAGGGTGGCTGGCCTGACCAAAGCCTCGCGCGCACAAGACGCGAGATAGAGGCGGATGAGATCGGAGCCGAACGCCCGCGGGTCATCCTCGCCGCGCCCCGCGGCGAAGGCTAGCATCGCTCGCAGATCGGCGCCGTAGGCGCGAACGGTGTTCTCGCTGTAGCGCCGCTCGTGCCGGAGGTAAGCGATGAAGCCATCGTAGAGCGGATCAAAGCTCACGCCGCACCGTCGCGCGCGGGCAACAGGCGCGCCAAGTCTTCGGAACGCGGCGCAAGCGCAAGACCGCTCGCAAAAGCCCAGCGCTCGAAGCTTTCGACCGCGCGCAAAAGTCGCAAGGAGCGGGTCGCGCTCTTCTTGATGCCCGCAGGTGGCGGCGGCATCATCGACCAGTTGACGTTCGCCGGCTCGTAGGCGCGGCGCGCGAGCAGGTTCTGGCCACGCACGTGCACGTAGAGCCCGCCGAGAGCGCTCTCTTTAGGCGGCGGCGAAAGCTCGGTCCCGAGCCGATCCGCGGCGAGCAGCAAGGCGGTGAGCAGACCATGGGCCGCGCTCTCGACATACCCCTCCACCCCCGTCACCTGGCCGGCGAAGCGCAGGTGCGGTCGCGCGCCAAGGCGCATCCGCTCGTCGAGCAAGGCGGGCGCGTCGAGGTAGGTGTTGCGGTGGATAGCGCCGAAGCGCAGGACCTCCACGTTCGTAAGACCCGGGATCATGCGCAACACGCGGAGCTGCTCGCCCTGGCGCATCTTGGTCTGAAAGCCGACGAGGTTATAGGCCTGCCCCGCGCGGTCTTCCCGGCGGAGCTGCACCACGGCGAACGGTCGCCTGCCGGTGCGTGGATCGCGAAGCCCCACGGGCTTCATCGCCCCATAGCGGAGCGCGTCGGCGCCGCTTCTGGCCACCACCTCGACAGGCAGGCAGCCCGCAAAGTACCTCGGCTCCTCACAGGCGTGCGTGGGGAAGAGGTCGGCCGTAAGGAGCGCTTGCACGAAGACCTCGTACTCGCGCTCGTCGAACGGGCAGTTCAGGTAATCATCGCCGTCTCCCTTGTCGTAGCGTGAGGCGGCGAACGCCACCTCACGGTCGATGCTGTCGGCGGCCACGATCGGCGCGATCGCATCATAGAAGTAGAGCCGCTCGCGGCCGGTGACCGTAGCCATGTCCGCGGCCAGGGCGTCCGACGTCAAAGGACCGGTGGCCACGATGATCTCCCCATCCTCTGGTCCGGGCAAAGCCTCCACCTCTCGGCACTGCACGCTGATGCGAGGGTGACCGCAGAGCGCCGCGGTCATGCCCTGGCTGAAGGCCGAACGATCGACCGCCAGCGCGTCCCCGGCAGGTACGCACGTGCTCTTCGCCACCCGCATCGACAGCGCGCCGAGCCTTCGCAGCTCCTCTTTCAAGAGACCCACGGCGTTCATCGGGTTACACGAGCGCAGCGAGTTCGAGCAGACGAGCTCGGCCAGATCTCCCACGCGATGCGCGGAGGATCTCGCCGCGGGCTTTTGATCGATGAGCGTCACTGCGAAACCGCGGTCGGCGAGCAGCCACGCCGCCTCCGCGCCGGCGAGCCCGCCACCTATGATAGTCACAGCAAGAGACATCAGCATCACTCCTTGAGGTCCCAAGGCCTACTCTGTCCGCCGAAATAATGGTAGCGGTTCGACATGGCGATCTACGGCTCTCTGCGCACCATGCCCCTGTCCGACCTCTTGCAGTGGGTGAAGACCACGGTCCGCTCCGGGACGCTCACGGTGAGCCGCGACGGTAACGAGTGGGAGCTCACCCTCGAAGGCGGGGTGGTGGTCGGCTACCTCGGGCCGGAGCTGCGCGACAACCTCGGGCACATCGTGGTCACGAGCGCGCTGCTCACCGAGTCCGACCTCCGTCAGGCGCTGCAATACCAACGCGAGCACGGCTGCACCTTGCAGCACGCCTTGCTCGTCAACGCCCTCATCGCCCCCGATGCTTTGCAGCAGTGTCTGCGCGAGCTCGCGATCGAGGCCATCTACGATCTGTTCATCGATCTGCCCGGCGAGTTCGTCTTCAGCGAGCAGGTCGCCAAAGGGCTCGACCTCGGCCTCGACGACCACGAGCGGCTCCCGCTCGACCTCGACGTCAACCACCTCTTGATGGAGGGCGCGCGGCGTCAGGACGAATGGACGCACGTGCGCGAGCGCTTCTTGCACGACGACGTGCGCGTGCGGATCAAAGACAGCGCCTTACCGCCGCTCGAGACCTTGAGCGTGCGCGAGCGACGCATCCTCGCGAGCCTCGGCGCCGGACAGTCGGTCTCGGACATCTGCCTCGAGCTGCGCGCCCCCATCCTCTCGGTGCTGCGCACCCTCGTCGGCTTCGAGCAGACAGGCGCCATCGAGTTCCTCCCCGCAGATCATGACCTCGCCGCGGGCCAGCCCGCAGGTCGCCTCGAGCGGCTCATGCAACAAGCCGACGTGCTGCGTCAGGCGCGCCAGCTCGATGAAGCGGCGTCACTGCTCGAGGTCGTGGTGCGCATGCGCCCCGACGCCGAGCACGCCCGCCAGGCGCTCAAGGAGACCCTCGAAGAGCAGATAAAAGATCTCTACGCCAACCTGCCCCCCCTCAAGGTCCCCGTGCTCGTCGCCGACGAGCAACGCTTGAGCCGCATAAGGCTGCGCCCGGAGGAGCGTTTCTTGCTCAACCGCCTCTCGGCCCAGATGGACATCGGCAGCCTCATCATGGTGAGCTCGGTCAACGAGCGCGAGACCTTGAAGACCCTGCGCAAGCTTTTGCACTCGGGCATCATCGAGCTGCGCTGAAGATGAAGCTCGCCGCCTGGAACATAAACTCCATCCGCGCCCGCAAAGCGCGGCTCCTCGCTTGGCTCGACTCGGAGCTGCCCGACGTCTTGTGCCTCTCGGAGACCAAGGTGCAAGACGAGCAGTTTCCAAGCGCGGAGATCCTCGAGCGCGGCTATCACCTCGCCACCTACGGCGAGAAGGCCTACAACGGCGTCGCGCTGCTCTCACGCGCGCCGCTCGCAGACGTCGCGCGCGGCCTCGGCGATGACGTAAGCGATCCGCAATGCCGGCTCATCTCGGCGACGACCTTCGGCCTCCGCGTGGTAAGCCTCTATGTACCCAACGGCGGCGAGCTTACGAGCGACAAGTTCACCTACAAGCTCGCCTGGCTCGCGCGGCTTCGCGCCTACCTCGAGCGCACCGCGAAACCAGACCAACCCGTGCTCCTCGGCGGCGACTTCAACATCGTCCCACGCAACTCTGACGCGACCTTCCCCGAGGCGTGGCGAGAGAGCGTGCTCATGCACCCGCGCGCCCGCGCCGCTCTCGAAAACGTGATGGCGTGGGGCCTTACGGATCTCTTCGCCGCGCACCACCCGCGAGGCGGGCTCTACTCGTGGTGGGACTATCGCCGCCTCGCCTTCCCACGCGACGACGGGCTGCGCATAGATCTCTGGCTCGGCAGCGCGCCGCTAGCCGCGCGCTGCCTGCGCGCGTGGATCGACCGCGACGCCCGCAAGGGCTTACAGCCCTCCGATCACGCGCCGGTGCTAATCGAGCTAGAAGGTTAGTCGCCCTTGTGGCCGGTGGGGCTCCGCGCCAGCGCCACCTTACCCGAGCGCACGAGCTCCTTGATGCCAAAGGGCCGAAGGCAGTCGACGACGGCGGTGAGCTTCACCTCTGAGCCGGTCACCTCGGCGGTGAGGTCCTTGGGCGTGAGCTCTATCACCTTGCCACCAAAGACGTTCACGACCTCCATGGCCTCGATGCGCCGCGGGCCTTCACCGGCCTGCACGCGAATGAGCACGAGCTCGCGCTGGACGGTGGGCACCTCGGTGAAGTCTTGCACCTTGACCGTGGTGGGCACACGCCGGAGCTGCTTGACGACCTGCTCGAGCGTGTCGTCGTCGGCGAGCAGCACGATGGTCATCCGCGAGAGGGTGTCGTCCTCGGTGCGACCGACGGTGAGCGACTCGATGTTGAAGCCCCGCGCCGCGAACAGGCCGGCCACCTTGGCCAAGACCCCGTGCTCGTTTTCCACCAGGGCACTTATGATATGACGAGTAATATCGCTCATGGTCAGTCCGCCTCGAAGTTCTCGAAGCCGAGTCGCTGCGCGATCGCCACGGCTTCTTTCGGATCGAGGATCATCTCTTCATTGGCGCCTCCGGCGGGCACCATCGGGTAGACGTTCTCATCGCGCGCGGTCACGACATCGAGCAAGGCTGTGCCTGGCGTGGCCATGAGCCAGCGGAGCGCCTGCCCGAGCTCCTTCGGATCATCCACCCGCGCGGCATCGGCGCCGTAAGCCTCGGCGAGCTTCACGAAGTCCGGCTGCATGCTCAAGTCCGAGCAGGAATACCGCTCGCCGAAGAACATGTGCTGCCACTGGCGGATCATGCCGAGGCAGCCGTTGTTGAGCAGGAGGATCTTGACCGGCAACCTATGCCCCACCGCGATGGCGAGCTCTTGCAAGCACATCTGGAAAGACCCGTCGCTCGTTATACACACCACGGGCAAGGCCTCATCGCGCGTGCCGAAGGCGGCGCCGATGGCGGCCGGGAAGCCGAAGCCCATGGTGCCGAGCCCGCACGACGAGATGAAGCGATGCGGCGCCTCGACAGGGATCCATTGACACGCCCACATCTGATGCTGACCGACGTCCGTGGTGTAGACGCACTTGTCACGCACGAGCGCGGCGACGCTCTCTAGGACCTGCTGCGGGGCGATCTCTTTATCGCGCCGTTCATAAGTATAGGGGTGGGCCTTCTTCCACGCGGCGATCTGGCCGAGCCAGGCATCGCGCTCGGCGACAGGCGCGACCTGCGGGAGGAGCGCGCGCAAGACCGTGGCCGCGTCGCCCACGATGGGCACGTCGACCTTCACCACCTTCGACACGCTCGTCGGGTCGATATCGATGTGCACCTTCTTCGCCTGCGCCGCGAAACGATCGAGGCGGCCCGTGACCCGGTCATCGAAGCGCGCGCCCACGGCGAGGAGCAGATCGCAGTGCGAGACCGCTGTGTTGGCGGCGAACGAGCCGTGCATGCCGAGCATGTCGATGTAGTTCGGATGACTCGCGGGGAAGACCCCGAGCCCCATCGAGGTTAGCGTGACCGGGATCTTGACCTTCTCGGAGAGCTCGATGAGCTCTTTGGTGCAGCGCGAGGCGATGGCCCCGCCGCCCACGTAGAGCAGCGGACGTTTGGCGGCGGCGAGGAGCTCTGCCGCTCGCCTTATCTGCCCAGCGTGGCCTTCGATGGTGGGTTGATAACCACGCATACGAGCCTGCTCTGGCCAGGCGACATCCGCGCGCGTGGCCATGAGCATGTCCTTCGGAAGATCGACGAGCACGGGCCCCGGGCGCCCCGAGCCGGCGAGATGAAAAGCCTCCTTGATGACGCGAGGCAAGTCGTCGACGCTCTTGACGAGGTAGTTGTGCTTGGTGATGGGCCGCGTGATGCCGGTGATGTCCGCCTCTTGAAAGGCGTCGGCGCCGATGAGGCTCGAGATCACCTGGCCGGTCAAGAACACCACCGGGATGGAGTCCATCCAGGCATCGGTGATCGGCGTCACCAGGTTGGTGGCACCGGGGCCGGAGGTGCCGATCGCAACTCCGACTCGCCCGGTGGCGCGAGCGTAACCCTCGGCCATATGCCCCGCTCCTTGCTCGTGACGAACCAGCACGACCTCGAGCGGCGAGTCGTAGAAACAATCGAAAAGAGGAAGGAGCACACCACCAGGGATGCCGAAGAGGGTCTCGACGCCCTCGCGCAAGAGCGCCTCGGTCAAGATCTCGCTGCCCTTCCAAGGCCCCTCGGACTTGTAGGAGCGGCGCGGGCCTATCTTGCAGCCCGCGGGCGACTCGGAGGCCGGCGCGAGGATCTTCGACGGGATGCGCTTGCGCTCGCAGTCGCAGAGCGGCGCCCGGCAAGCGCGCGCCGCCATGACCCGCGCCGCGTCAGGCTCTGGTTTTTTGCTTTTTCGTTCGGAATTTTTGGGGGAGCTAGCAGATGGAGAGGACATGGTGATCCTTGAACTTTATATCGACGCGCCGCATGGCCGGTATGCCCGGCGGCCACGAAACCCAGCGGTGAGCCGGGCTCGTTCACGTCGAAAGTTGCGCTATGATATGACCACTCGCCGGCCATTGTCAATGATCAACTTGCGCTCGCTATGACCAAAAGCCGCACGGAAACGGGCACCGCGAGCGCGGCCGAGACCAGACAGTACTTCTCGACCTTCTCTTGCAGTCGCAATGCCTCCACCTTCGCGGCGGTCGCACTATCCGCCACCGTGACCGTCATATCGACCTCGATGCCGGTAAACCTCTCCCCTTTCTCGGTCTTTTCGATGGTACCCTTCGCCACGCTCTCGGAAGCGACAAGATCTATCTTGAACCGCTCCACGAAATAGAGAAGCGTGCTCAAAGAGCAGCTCTGTACCGCAGCCACCAACAAGCTCTCAGGCGACCACCTCCCTTCAGGCCCTCCGAACTCCGGCGGCGTCGCCGCGCTTATGGGCGGACAATCCTTGGACGTGAGCGAATATTCTTTGCCGCGCTGCCAGGCGACCTTGGTCTCGAAGACATACATACGAGGCTCTCCTTTTTGCTCCCTGCATTGATGAGCCACGAAAACGCCGAAAAGGTTCGCCGCCGCCGCTCAGCGGATGACGCGCGCGAGGGACAAGAGACCCGCCGGCAGAGAATGGCCATCGGCCTGCAGGCGCTTTAGATTCACGACGATCTCGGGCTTGCCGTCGGCGCGCACACCTATCGCGATAGCGGCGTCGGCGCTCACGGCCAGATCGGCCTCGGCCCCGAGCGACAGCACCTTGTACGCACCGCAGAGCCGTCGCGCACTCTCCGCCCCGCTCGCGCTCGCGAGATAAATCACGTGGGCAGAAGTCATGACGCCTTGGAGCTCGGGCTCGGTCACTACCGTCGCCGTAAAACCCACCTTGGCGAAAGCCCGCACCACGTCCTGACCGCCGTTGAGCACGAGGAGCCGGAGGTCAGCCGGGGCGATGTTTTGTAGGGTGTGATCATACATGATGATCTTCTTGAAGAGCGCCACCTGCAATTCGAGCGGGACCACCGAGCCCTCGGAGGTCTTAGGGTAGAGCAACGCCCAACCCGTAAAGACAAGGCCAATCATAAGCTTTTGACCGAGCTTCAATGCAGCTCCGCGCTCTCTTCTTGGTGAAGCACTTCCTTCAATATTGGCTCATTTCGAAGGAGACTTCAAAAATCTCTTTGCTCTCAACCCCGCTGGCGCGCCTTGCGGCGGCGCTTGAGACGCGAGGCGCGACCACCTTCACCCTCGCCACCCCGCTCATCGCGCGCGCGCTGCACGAGACGACGAAAGCTCCGACGCAACGAAGCCTCGACTTCCAAAGCCTCCCCGAGCACCGTCAAGGCGCAGCCCAAAGCCTCGAGGGTCGAGACATATTCGCGCCGCGGCTCGGGCCGCAGAGATCCGTAGATCGAGGGCTCGCGCGGCGCGAGCGCCAGGCGGTTGAGCTTGAGCAGCCAGGGGTTACGCCACCAGAGGCTCCGCGCTTGTCCCCAGGAGCCGTCGAGCAACACGAGGCCTTCGATCTTCCGCGGCGGGACACGGCGCCCTTTCTTGTCGACCACGACCCCGGGCAGCGCCTCCTTGGCGCCCCCCGGGTACACCACGGCCCAGGCCGCAGGATCGACCGCGCGACCCAAGACCTTGGCCAAGGAAGCCCAGGACAAACCGATCTTGAGCTCGCAGTTGTCGAGCATCGCGGCGGCGAGCTTGGCCGAGCCGAACTCGACGTCCTGCTCGCGCGGGTGCTGGAGCACGAGTACCCGACGCCGGATCGAAAGCCGCGGCGAGTCATCGCAGACGCAGATGGAGACCGCACGCCCGCAACGCGCGCAGGGCTCGGTCTCGGTGGCGGCCAAAAGCTCGGGTTGATCTTCAGCTTTCAACAAAGGCTCGCAGTCGCTTCGAGCGCGAGGGGTGACGAAGCTTACGCAGCGCCTTGGCCTCGATCTGACGGATACGCTCGCGCGTAACCTCGAAGTCTTGGCCGACCTCCTCGAGGGTGTGATCGCTCTTCTCCCCAATGCCGAAGCGCATGCGCAAGACCTTCTCCTCGCGGGGCGTGAGGGTCGCGAGCACCTTGCGCGTCTGCTCGGCGAGGTTGTCGTTGATGACGGCGTCGGAGGGCGAGGTGATGGCCTTGTCTTCGATGAAATCGCCGAGGTGCGAGTCCTCCTCCTCGCCGATGGGGGTCTCGAGCGAGA
>CAYXQW010000031.1:7654-13194 GCA_964466695.1 uncultured Bdellovibrionales bacterium | reverse complement strand
TCTGCGGTGAATACGTCACCGCGCTTTTTGGACCGGCGTCTGGGTCAGTGTCGCCCAAACGTCTCCTGTGGTCGCTTCCCAGCCTCAACGGTGTCTGGCACCGGATTTACCGAACGATCTCGACGGAGATTTGCTCACATCGCTGCCATTGTGGGTCACCGGTGAGAACGGCCTCGGCGCCATGTTCGAGGGCGGTCGCGAGGTGGATGGCGTCTGGGGTCTTGAATCGATAGGCAGCTCTGAGCTCGGTGGCCCGCTCGAGCACGTCCGGCGTGACGTCTACGAGCTCGAGCCGTTCGCCAGCGAAGAAACGTTCGTAGTCGGCGAGCAGCTCTTGGTTGCGGTCACGCAGAGGCCTGACGCGACACTCGAGTCGAGAAAGCTTGGACGTCAGGATGAGCGCTTGCGAGTCGTTGAGGTGGTCGATGATGCGACTCTTCGCGGCGCCGGTAAACTGGGGGTTGGCTTCGGTGATGTAGATGATGACCGAGGCGTCGAGATAGAGACGCTTCACCGCTCGCCCCAGTCACGCTCTTCGGCGATCTGTTGGTCGATGTCTTCTTTGGAGCAAAGTCCGCCACGCAGAGAAGCGATCACTTTGGCGATGTCTTCACGCGGTCTTTGGTCGTTGGCGGCCTGTTGTTTGAGGAAGTTGGCGAAGTCAACCAGCTCTCGACGCTTGTCGAAAGGCAACGAGCGGGCAGCACCGAGCAGTTCCTCTTCGAAGTGCGTCACCATGCTAGTCATCATAGGCTCCGCAAGAACAATCGGCAATTGGGTAGTGGTCGTGCTTCTATTGGTGCTGCGGTCGAGGTGCGGACTCTCTACATCTTCACCCCGAAGCTCAAGATAGTTTCGCTGCGGTTGTAGCTCGGGTCGCCCTGGGCGGTGAGGAAGTTGCTGCGCCGCAGCTCGAAGCGCTCGCTGAGCGCGACCTCGTATCGCGCGGTGAGGCGGTGCGCGAGGCGCGCGACCACAAGCCCGCGCGTGTCGCGGCGCTCCCCCGTGAGCTTTTCGGCGCCGGCGAAGACGATGAGGCCGTATCTCCCCTCGAGCGCGAAGCGCGTCGCCTCGGCGAAGGCCACCGACACGCCCAAGAGGCCCTCGGTGATCGTGGCGAAGGAATAGATAGAGGTGGGTTCGCAGAGCCTCTCGGCCCCGACCGACACCTTCACCGCCTTGAGCTGATAGTTCAGGCGGAAGGCGCCGACGGCGACGCTCTCGTCGCGCAAGCTGCGAGAGAACCCGCTGGCGACGCCCAGGCTCGAGGCGAAGTCGAGCACCTCGGAGATCGGGCTCGACAAAGATAGCCTCGCCTGCGCGAGGTTGGTGTCGCCGTGCGCCAAGGTCTCGGGGGTGTTGCCGACGCCGAGCCTGTAGCGCGTGAAGATGGCGGCGCCCAAAAGGCCGAGCCGCACGCGGTCGCCGAGCGTTACGAAGACCTCGCCGCGCGCCGCGTGTTGGCGGTGCGTGAAGATGTCGAGGCGCGCGTCTTCGTGCTCATTCCACACCAGGTTGTAGCGCGCGAAGCCGCCGACGCGCCCGTTCGGCGAGCGATAGCCCGCCACCACGCCCAAGTCGGCGAAGCGACGCACCGAGCGCTGCGTCTGCGCCACGTCGGTGTCGTCGAGCGCGGCCGTGCGCTGCGCGTGCAGCACCAAGCCCGCTTCGAGCGTGCCGCCAAAGCGCGCCGCGCCGGCGAGCCGCGCGTCACCGAAGAGACCGGAGAGCTCGCGCGTAGAGCGGGTTACGAGACCCGGGTAGTAGACGTAGCGCAGGTCGCCCGTAGCTTGCAGGCGATAGACGACGAGGGGCGAAGAGGCGTCGAAGGTCTGCCACGCGAGCTTGGGCCCGAGGGCAAGAGGCGCGTCTCTTTTGGCCAAGCTCGGCGCTTCGCGCGTCGGGTTGTAGTCAAAGCCCGCACAAAGCCATAACGCCAACGTCGAGCCCGCATACGCCTCGCGTTGTGTCGGCTCTTGTTCCAGCGTCTTTGGCGGCAAGCTCGGCGGCTCGTCGAAAGCCCACGCCGGCAGCGACATGAAGCACGCCGCCACGAACGACATCCGCAAGACCACCGATCTCATGCTCATGAGTCTCACCCTCCGCGTTACCGGTGATATGCGAGCCTGACAGCTTTTGCCAAGCTCATGATTGACAACCGCGCGCCGAGAGGCGTAGCACAGTCAGCAAGATCCCGTCTTCGGCCTTTTGGTGGGGGTGTCCAACTCGGTACCGCGTCGCAAGCAAAGCTCGCTCGGACGGCGCGGCCGTATCCCACCCCACAAGAAAGTCACATCATGCGCTACTTCGCAGTGTTGCTCGTGGGTGTTTCGTTGGTCTCCGGCTGCCTGTCGTCGCGCCGCGAGGAGAAGGACTGCGCCGCGGGGACGCGCGGCTGCCCGTGCCTTACGGGCGACGTCGCGTGCCTCGACGCCTCGCTCGTCTGCAACGCCAACAACCTCTGCGAAGACCAAGCTTGCCTCGCCGGCACGCAAGGCTGCGCTTGCCGCGAAGACGGCGAGCCATGCGGCGCCGGGCTCGCGTGCGTCGATGAGCTCTGTCAGATCCCAGCCGGAGTCGGCGGCGGCGCCTGCCTGCCCGGCGACACCTGCCAGGCGGGCTATGCGTGCCAGAGCGGGGTGTGCGTCGCCTGCCAAGAGGGCGCGCGGCGGTGCGCTTGCCTCGACGGGGGCGCGTGCGACGCCGGGCTCGTGTGTGTCACCGGGCGCTGCGTGGTAGAGCCGAGCGAGGTGCTGGCGCGGCCTGCCAACCCTTCGTGTTACACGCCCTGCGTCGCCGACCTCGCGGCGGCGGGGGCCGTGCTGCGCTGCCCCGAGAGCGGCCTTTGGCCCGGCTGCGTGGGCGAGCGCGTCTGTCGCGATGGGAGCTGCGTGCTCGCGGAAGGGACGCCGCGCGCCTGCCTCGCCGACGCCGAGTGCCCCGACTTTCAGGCCTGCTTTGACGGCCTCTGCATGTCTAACTGCGAGCGCACGAGCGACTGCCCCCATGGCCTCGAGTGCCACCGCAAGGTCTGCCGCGTGCCGTGTCACACGGGGGCCGACGACTGCCCGGCGGGGCAAAGCTGCATCAGCGCCGACGGGCAAAACGGCGCCTGCGGGCCGCTCATCACGGGCGAGACCGTCTCTTGCACCGAGGTCGTAGGAGGCTTCGGCGTCGCGCCCGCGCGCCTCGATTTCTCCAACCTGACCACGCGCCGCACCCTTACGATCACCAACACGGGCGCGGGCACCATCGCGGTCACGGTGCGCGCCAAGCGCGAGCGCCAGAGCGCTGCCCAGTGGATAACCGACAGCCCGCTCCCGTGGCTGCGCTTCGGTCTTGCGGGCGCGTGCGAAGCGGGCGCGGGCAAGGCGACCTACCAGCTCGCCATCCCCGCGAAGACCCGCGCGACGGTCGAGGTGTGCGACGCCGCGACCCCGGGTCGCCCGAGCTTCGAGGGCGCCATCGAGATCGCGAGCGCCGGGCTCGGCGCGAAGACCGTCGACATCGCATACGCCGCGCGGCCCGATGGGCAGTGGGCGGGCAAGAGCTATTACTTCGCCAACTTCGACGACACGGGGCTCGCCGCGTGGGTGGCGGCAGGGCGAGGAGACGGCGCCGCGCTCGCCGGCGTCAAGAACGCCTTCGTGCGCCGCTTCGCCGAGCTCAAGCTCGGCCGCATCACGCTCGATGAGCTACGCGCGGTGATGCAAGCCACCGAGACCGAGGCGTGGCGCTGGCCGAGCGTGGTCGCGAAGTGCCAGGCGAAGAACCCCGGCGGCGCGTGCTACCTCTACGACAACATCGACGGCTTCTCCACCTACACGACGTCGCAAGAGGTCCTGCCCGTGCCGAGCGGCATCGTCGAGCTGCCGTTCGCGATGAATATTCGCGAGGTCTCACCGAGCCCCGACTCCTCCTGCGCGCCCGTCGTCTTCGAGGGGAAGATCGACAGCGCCAAGACCCTGCACTATGCCGGCGACCCCGCCGTGCGCTTGCAGTTGCGGGGCTTGCCGCCCGCCTGCGGCGCCAACCTCTTCGGCGCCAATATCGTCGACGTCGTCGAGCTTGGCGCCGACATCCACGTCGGCGGGAGATACCTCTCGCGGCAGTCCGACACGTTTTGCCGCGACGCCGCCGCCGCGTCGGGCTTCGTGCCGTATCGCACCCCGTGGCTGGTCCCCGGCTTTACGAGCCACACCGACCTCGATCCTACCGACCAAGCTCGCTACCTCTACGAGTGTCGCAGCAGCAAGCTCCCCTTCGGCGAGCGCCAGCGAGACCAGAACCTGGCGCTCGCGGCGGCCAACCCCATCCCCGACGCGCGCGCGCGGGCGCGCTCGTTGCAGCTCATCGACGGCGCGTTGATCGACGCGCAGACCATGGTGCTCTTGTTTCGCGAGACCTTCGCCGGCTTCTTGGAGGGCGAGGCGACCTTCTCGGCCTACGGCTACATGGTGCTCGAGCGCAAGACCTCAGATCTCACCGCCGCCGACTTTTTGGGCAGCGCCCCGAGCTACACCGAGGCCAACGCCTCCAAGCTCGAGGTCACCTGCGACCGCGCGCTCACCGACCAGATACTGGGCGAGAGCCTCACCGCGAACCTGCCCGGCAACGCCGAGGTGCTCGCCGACGCGCTCTTGCGGGGCCCCGAGGGCGGCCAGGCGGTGGTCTTGGATCAAGCCGCAGAGGAGCGCGTGCACTACCTCTGCGTGACGCCCACCGAGCAGAGCTTCTTTAGCGGCGGCGAAGGCGTCACGCGCGAGTGCCCGGCAAACAGCGCGGTGATCTACTTCACCTTGCGCGGCGTAGACGACGCCAACGTCGCCGACCACACCTGTAACCTCACGGGTATCTGCAGCCAGGTGCTTTGGGCCTGGATCGACGAGGCCTACGGCCAAATCCGCCTCGACCCCGCGTGGCGCTGCACCGACCCCGCCATCACGTATTGCGACGACGACCGCCAAGACCTGCGCGCCGACAAGACCTTCTTCGCGGCCACGTCCGCGCCCGCGCTGTTGCCGCTGCAGACCCAGGTGGAGCAAGCGTTCGCCTACAAGGCGCGGTTTTTGAGCCGCGCCGGCCTCAACACCGGCTTTACGCCTTCGCTTTGCACCTACAGCGCGAGCGAGAACCCCTACTGCTACGACCCCACCATCATCGAGGCCATCACCACCCGGGTGGACTGCGCCCTCGACCTCTACGGCAACGCGGACGCGTACGGCCTGGCCGAAGACACGCGCGAGCGGCTGCGAGCCTACCTGAAAGATGAAATTGCCATCCGGTATGATCAAACGCCAACCGAGGCGATACCGCTGCCCGGCAGTACGGGTTTTCAAGTAGGGCGAACCGGCACGCGACTCGACATCGATCGTGCGGTGATCCTGATCGATGGAGCGTTGCGCTCACCCAGCGGGAGAGTGGTAAACCTGACATTCGACCGGATCAATCCGGCCCGGCCATCGTTTCGAAACCTCGAAATTCTTCTTCAACAAATGGTTGAACTTTCGGATTATGACGGCATGATCGAGGTGTACCTT
>CAYXQW010000031.1:0-7644 GCA_964466695.1 uncultured Bdellovibrionales bacterium | reverse complement strand
CGCCTTCGCGGCCCACCAAGACGCGACCTTTGGCACCATCACCAAGCGCGAGGGCTTCGACTATCTTTTCGCCGAGCTGCTCATCATGCTCGGCGACGAGGCGTTCGCCGCCGCCTTCTCCTCGCGCTTCGATCTCGCGGGCGCGGCCGTGTACGGCTTCGCCGGCGCCGACTTCGAGCCCGAGGGCATAAACCTCTCCGGCGTCGCCGGCCACGAGATGTTCCGGCTCTATCAGTCCGCGCAATACTACCAGCGGGTGCTCGACCGCTTCTTTCGGCTCTCGCCCAAGCTCGAGGCGCCCTCGGCCAAGAGCTTCGTCAGCGCGGCCACGGTCACCACCTACTTTAGTCACCTCATCCGCGCCTCGACGCAAAAGGCCAAGGTGTGGAGCGAGGTGGCGAAGACCTATCACAGCCTCGACCGCCCCAAGCTCGCTCAGCAGGTGGTGGCCCGCGCCTACACCGCGACTTATATGGAGTCGACCATCTTGGCCGGCATCATGCGGCGCGTGCTCGAGGAGGCCTCGCCGGAGGACAAGGCCGCGATCGTCGCCAGCATCGACAGCGCCGCCCGCAGCTATCGCCAGGCGTTGCTCAACATGCAGACCGTCTACGCGAAGGTCTCGGCCGCGCTCAACTTCATGGGCTTCGCCGCCGACTACATCCCGTTCCCCGCGCTCGACGCGAAGGACGGCAACGCCTTCGACAAGCTCTGGACCTCGGCTTCGACGAAGCTGCAGCTCGCGATCGCGCGGGAGAACGAGGCGCTCGCGCAGCGCCGCCAGTACGAGACCGACGCCCAGAGCTTCCGAAGCGAGCTCATGCGTATTCGCACGGAGTACGAAAACGAGCTCGCGAGCATCTGTGGCACGTTCGTAGGCGACGATGGCCAAATCTACCCGGCGGTGAGCGCCTACGCCGAAAAGAGCGTAGAGGCCGCCGCCATCGGCGACCCGTGCGGGCTCTTGGGTAACGGGCAGCTCTATGAGGTGAGCTTGGGCATCGGCAGCGCGCGGCTCGAGGTCGCGGCGGTGCGCCAGCAGCTCGACAACGTCGAGGCGGAGATCGCGAGCGAGGAGCGGCGCGTGCGCGAGCAGTGCGAGTTGGTGGCGAGCGAGGTGCAGTTCCTCGTCGAGCAGGACGGGCAGGCGAACAGCCTGCAAGCCGAGATCGACGCGGCGCGCAGCGACGTCGATGGGCTCCGCGCCACGCAAGCGAAGGCCGCCGCGAAGATGCAGACCTGGTCATTTTGCAGCCCGACGTTGTCTTTTAGCCTTGATATCAAGGGACCGGGCGGCAGCACGAGCATAAACCCGGGCGCCTGCTACCAGGCGCGCAAGACGGAGGGCGCGATGTCGAGCACCAGCGAAGGCATCGTGGCGAGCGAGGAGTCCATCCGCGTCGGCGAGCAACGCCTGCGCAAGCTCCAGCAGGCCACCATGCGCTGGCAGCTCGGCAAGAGGTGCGACGAGGTCGAGCTCGAGTCCCAGGCCCGCGTGCGCTCGATGGTGCTGCGCCTCGCCGAGCTTGGCATCGCGGCGCGCAAGACGGGGTACAACGTCCTCTTGGCGCAGGCGAAGCATCGAGAGCTCGAAAACCAGGCGCAGCGGCTCTTGGCGCAGCAGCAAGACGCGCTGCAGATGGCCGTCGACATCGCGGCGGCGCGCAACGACCCGAACGTCCGCATCTACAAAAACGACGCGATCTTGGCCGCCGACCGGACGTTCGGCGACGCGCTGGCGGAGACCTACCGCCTCACCAAGGTCTACGAGTATTACACGAGCCAGAGCTACGAAAAGCTCGGCGACCTCTACCTCGTGCGCATGGCGCAACACGGCGAGCCGAGCCTCGAGGCGTATCTCGCCGATCTCGGCAAGGCCTTCGACCGCTTCGAGGAGCAGTACGGCAACCCCGACGTGCGCGTGGCGGTCTTGTCGCTGCGCGACGACATCCTCGAGATCCCGAGGTTGAGCGCGCGCGGCCAGGCGCTGTCGCACACCGAGCGCGTGCGGCTCTTGCGCGAGCGGCTCGTCTCGACGAGCTTGCTCGACGAGCGCGGCTATCGCGTCATCCCCTTTGGCACGCGGCTCGACCTGGCATCGCCGCTCACGCGCGCGCACAAGATCCAACACCTAGAGGCCGAGATCGACGGCACGAGCGTGGGCGATGACCTCGGCCGAGTGTACGTCACGCAGCGCGGCACCGGCGTGGTGCAGGGCGTAAGCGGCGCCACCTCGTTCTATGCCTTCCCCGAGCGCACCGCGGTGCTCGACGTGAGCTTCAACGGCCACCAGGTCTTCGCGCCCGAGGTGTACAAGAGCGAGCGCCTGCGCGACCGGCCGCTCATCAACACGGCGTGGCAGCTCATCTTGAATCAGCGCGACGAGGCCGTAAACCAAGACATCGACTTAAACGCGCTCACCGACATTCGCCTCTACGTGTTCTACACCGACTTCACCGCTCTTTAAGGGGGCCATCATGATCACGCTGCGCACCTACCTCTCTCTTGCAAGCCTCGTTCTTATCGCGAACGCCTGCGACCTGGGCTTCGACCCGCAACAAAAAGCGACGTTTCGTTGCCAAGCGGCCGCCGACTGCGACGGCCTTACGGGCGCCGCCGGATACCTCTGCCTCGACGGCAAGTGCGACGAGTGCGGCGCCGACTGGCAGTGCTCGAAGACCCCCCACTACGGCCAGAACGCGCGGTGCGTAAGCGGCCGCTGCGTCATCGACCAACAGGCGCGCGAGCAGCGGGCGGCCTGCGCCGCGGGGATCGAGGCCTGCCCGTGCTTCGTCGACGGCACGTGCAATCGCGGGCTCTTGTGCGATCGCGACAGCGCGGTCTGCCGCAAGCCCAAGACCTGCGCCGACATCCCTTGCGACGGCGCCTGCATCCCGGGCGCGAGCGACAAAGACGCGAGCTGCGCCAAAGACTGCGCGAGCGGCGAGCTCTGGGATGAGGCGCGCGGGTTGTGCGTCACGCCCGGGGCCACGTGTGACGCGAGCGCGGCCTACAACCTGGTCGCAGAGTGCGCCGCGCGCGGGCGAAGCTGCGACGCCGGATCGGCGGGCGGCGCGGGGTGCGGCGAGTGCCTCGCGGGCTACGTCGCCACGGGCGCCGCGTGCACCGCGCAAGTTGCCTGCGCCGAGCTCGACTGCGCCGCGCAGCATCGCGGGTGCGCCGAGGAGCCCAACGGTCATTGTACGGACTGCGTGGCGGGGTACCGCGCGGCGAGCGACGGCGCGGCTTGCCTGCCGACGTGCGCCGCGCTCTCGTGCCGAGCCGGGGAGGTGTGCCTCGAGCAAGACGGCGACGCCCCCGCGCGGTGCGCCAAGGTGACCGGCTCATGCCCAGCCGTGCCGGCCTGCGGCGAGAACCAAGCCTGGAACCCCATGTGGCAACAATGCCAAGACTGCGGCGCGCTCGACTGCGTCGAAGACGAGCGCCGCACCGGAGAAATCTTCCCCCTCGTCACGAACCAGTTTCGCTGCGTCTGCGCGAGCAAGCCCGGGTATTACTTCGACAGCGCCACGCTGCGCACCGAGCCGTGCGACGCCGACGGCGACGGTTGGGTGCGGCGCAGCGCCTGGGACGCCCTCGCGCGCGAGGCCGACTGCACGCTCCTCGGCGACCCCGACTGCGACTGTGCCCTGCGCGACAACGCCTTGTGCGAGCTTATGAGCATCGACCGCGTGGTGCTGCACAACGTGTACGGCGAGACCGAGACCATCGCGCTCGCCGCCGACGACCTCACTCGCTACGTGCTCGAGGACGGGACCTTGCCGCTCTTCGAGACCGACACCAACGACGACCTCTCCTTGCGCAGCGCGCGCCAAGCTCTGCCGGCGTATGCCACCGGGCTTGCGGACAAAGCCACGGCGAGGACGCTCCGCGCCGACGAGATAAACAGCTTCACCAAGGCCTGCGTCGACGCTGCGGCCGACTTCAACGGCAATCAGCAAAGCGACCTCACGGAGTATCAAGGCGCGCCCAAGATCTTAGGCCCCGAGTGGCTGCTGCCGTTTACCCACTTTAGCTACTTCGTGGAGCTTTATGACGGCTGGTACGAGCCCAACGCCGCGGACGCGCGCCGGCCGGGCAGCTATCACCTCCGCGAGAAGGCGCGGCGCGCAGGCGACGGCGAGGGCACACAGCTCCCGCTCTTTGCGGCCGCGACGCAAGAGTACGCGCAGAGCTGCCACCGCATGCGCGACCAAGACTTTGCGCCCGTCTCGGGGGAGTCGCGACCCAACACCGGCATGGACTTCGCGCGCTACAACGCGCCCGGTGCCATCGCGCGCTTTGGGCACCACAGCCAGTTCAAGTGCGTCGAGTTGGCAAGCTCCTATGGCCCGACGCCGCGCCGGCAAGCCCCCGAGGTGGTGCGGCTCGGCAGCGACGCGGCGGCGCTTTATGACCTCACGTCTTGCAGCCTGGCAGAGGGCGCCGCGCTCGACGCGATGAGCTGCCGCGACACGCCCGCGACCTCGCTCGCGCCGGGGATGGTCGCCTTCGGGCGGGCCCGATATTTTCACTACCCCTCCCACGGCGGCTACCTGCGCGGCTGCGTCAACGAATGCGCCGAGCAGGCGGCGGTCACGCTCGCGGGCGCGGCTCTCCCATCATGCCCCGTCGATGAGCGCCACGGCTGCGACGGCGACCCGGACCATTTTGGCCGCTACGTCTGCGGCTGCAGCGCGACTTACACCGGGGCCGACTGCGCGACCCCGTGCTCGCGCTGGTATATCGACGCCGACGGTGACGGCTTTGGGGACGAGCGCTCGAAGACCCCCGTGCAGTGCCAGGCACCGAATGAGCAGTACACGGTGACAGGAGAGGTGGGCGGCCCCTTCGATTGCGATGACACGCGCGCCGACCGGTACCCAAGCGCCCCCGAGCTTTGCAACAACCTCGACGACGACTGCGACGGCGAGGTGGACGAGGGCCTCGATCAAGACGGCGACGGCGACGGGCACTTCAGCATGAGCTCATGTAGCGTGCTGGGCGATGACTGCGACGACAACAACGCCGCCGTGCACCCCGGCGCCGAGGAGCTCTGCGACAACCTCGACAACAACTGCGACGGCCGCGTCGACGAGACCTATCCGGGTCGCGGCGCCTCGTGCACCGGCGCGGGCGTGTGCTGGCATCAGGCCTCGATGCGCTGCGCCGCCGACAAGCGATCGCTTACGTGCGTACAGTCGGGGGCGAGCGAGGCCTTCTCCGCCCAACCGGGCAGCGGCCGCGACGGCCCGACGTGGGACTGGAACTGCGACGGGCGGGACGAGCCGGAGTATGCCCCCGACCCGGCGGACAGCGAGTGGCAGGGCGTGGCTTTGGGCTCCGCGATGAAGACCGCCTGGGACCGCACGTGCTCGCCGCCCTACGAGGGCCCCGCGACCTACCTCGACGTGGGGGCATACTGCCAGGCGATCGACGCGGCGCCCGGGTTCCCCGAAATCTTGGGCGAGAGCACGGAGGCGCGGATGGCGCGGCGCCACGCGGAGGTCTGGCGACGCTGCCAGCTTACGCACCGGTTCTCCACGACGCATGGGCTCGACTTGCAGTGCGGCGATAACCTGCTCGAGATTTTCTGCGTCATGGCAGAGACGGGCTGCATCGCGCGAGGGCAACCCTCCGTCGTGGCGGGGCGACTCATAGAGAGCGCCGAAGAGATCCTGCAGGGGAGGTTCGGGATGTGCCTGTGCGAGGGCGAGCAAAATCAGCTCTGCTGGCCGGGGGTTTTTGGCCGGGATTGCTACACCGAGGAGTACACTCCCGAGCGTGATTGCGGCAATGCGCACCGTGCTTTTGAAGACGTCGCCACGGTCTTGGAGTTCTACACCGAGGCTCGCAACAACCTCGCCCTGCTAGACCTGGTGCAGCGATGCCGATAACGCCCGCGCAGCGCCGCCGCGCCTGTGCTTTTGCGGCCTTCGCGCTGCTCGGGCTGGCCGATGGCACGATCGCCTCCGCCGCCGACAAGTCCGCCCTCGCCCCGGGCCGCTTGAGCCTCCCCAAGGGGCCCGGCTCGCTCGAGGGCCTCGGCGAAAACCTCGAGCCCAGCCTCAACACCGGCGCGATGACGCACGGCATCCCCATCTCGTTGCCGCGCGGCTACGCCACGCTATCTCCGAGCTTGCGCCTCGGGTACTCCACGAGCGCCGGCAACTCGGCTTTGGGCATGGGCTGGTCGCTCGGCGAGCCCACCATCGAGCGCCTGACCGCGCGCGGGCTGCCGGGGTACCACGGGGGCGACGCGTTCGTCACCGAAGCGGGCGAGGAGCTCGTGCGCATCCCCGGCACGAGCACCTTCCGCGCCCGCTACGAGGGGAGCTTCGTGCGCTACACCTGGCTCGACGAGGGCGCGGGCCGCGCCGGCTCTTGGCGAGCCGAGTACCCCGACGGCCGCGTCGGCTACTTCGGCGCCACGGCGGCGGGCGCGCTCGTCCCCGAGGCCCGGCTCACCGACGGCGTGCGCGGCGTGTTTCGCTATCACCTCGTCGAGCTTAGAGACCCGCTCGGGCATAGTATCCGCTACGTCTACACGAAGGGCGCGAGCTGCGCGCCGGACCCCGAGATAGTCTGTCCCTCATACTTGCGCCGCATCGAGTGGGTCTTTACCGCGACCGGCCCGCGCTACACCGTCGAGCTCGTCTACGAGCCTCGCGAGGACGTCCTCTCCGACGCCAAGCCGGGCTTCGAGGTGCGCACGAGCGAGCGGCTGCGGGAGATCATCGTCAAGACGCGCGGCGTGCAGTCGCGTTACTACCAGCTCGACTACCAAGACAACCGCCAGGCCGGGGGTCTGTCGCGCTTGTGGCGGGTGCGGAGCAAGGCGGGCGTCGACTCCGACTTCGATCAGATCCAACCAAACTTCAAGTACACCGGCAGCCTCGGCTCCGAGACGCCGTGGATAGTTACGCTCGGCTCCATCGGCGCCGACCTCCGCGCGGGGGCGGCCGAGCTTATCGACCTCGACGCCGACGGCCTGCCCGACTTCCTCGACACGCGGGGCGGCCGGCACACGCTCCACCGCAACCTGCTCGACGCCGACGGCGTGCAATACTTCGCCCCGCCGGACTCGTCTTTGGGCGGCGCCTTCGACTTGAGCTCGCCCTATGTCGCGCTCGCCGACATCAACGGCGACGGCCTCTCCGACATGGTAGACGTGCGTAACCGCGGCATCCTCTGGGGCACCGGCGAAGGCGCGTGGGCAGCGGCGCCGGGCGCGCTCCGAGGACTCTCCGAGTCACCCATCGCCAGCGATGGCACGCGCCGCTTCTTCGACTACGACCACGACCGCGCGAGCGACGTCATCGAGCTCACCCCGAGCGCGACCTACTACTATCGGAGCCAAAGAGACGGCGCCTTCGTGCTCGCGGCCACGGGCGAGCCGCTCGTCGGCAGCGAAGCCGAGGCGGCGGCGCTCAAGCTCGCCGACATCAACGGCGACGGCCTCACCGACCTCGCCCGCATCGTAGCCGGCGTCGTGCAGTATCGCCTCTACCTCGGCCACGGGCGCTTTACTCCCTGGCGCGAGCTTTTGGGCCTCTCCCTCCGCCTGTCCTCCGCGGGCGTCCACCTCGTCGACCTCAACGGCGACGGCCTCGCCGACGTGATCGATCTCGGCGGCGTCGCCGC
>CAYXQW010000030.1:0-13237 GCA_964466695.1 uncultured Bdellovibrionales bacterium | reverse complement strand
TGTTCACCGTCCAGGTCTCGGGCAAGGCCAGAGGTGAGTTGATGATCTCGGCGTTGGACTTGAAAGACGAGTATGCCAGCCAGACCAGCGGCAAAATTGTCATCACGGTGAAGAAGATCATGATGCCGTAAGACACGAACCGGCCGCCGAGGCCGATTTTCCCGCAAGATGATTCTTGATAATCACTCATTTCGCTGCTTCCTCACTCGTACTTCTTCTCGAAGACACTGTAGCCTTTTTGCGCGAGGCCGATTAACCCGACCGACAACAAGATCATCACCATGGAGCTGGCCGCGCCCATGCCATAGGGGTTGATGGTGGAGTTGAACATGGTGTTGAACATGTACAAGGCCAAGACCTCGGTGTAACGAGCCGGACCGCCGCCGGTCATGGCCCAGATCAAATCGAAGCTCTTCAAGGAGCCCGCGATCGCGAACACCGTGCACGTAAACAAGACTCCCACCAGGCTCGGCACGACGATCTTGCGCAGGATGTGCCACTCGCTCGCGCCATCGAGCAACGCGGCCTCGAGCGTCGACTGCGGGATCTTCTGCATGTTGGCGAGGAAGATGATCATGTAGAGGCCGGTGAACATCCAGAGGATGACGAAGAGGATGGGGAAGATCGCGAGCGAGCGGCTCTCGGGCAAGGAGAACACCCACCGCGGATCGTCGAACAGCTCCCTCATGATGTTCACCAACACGCTCTGGGGGGAGATGATCAGGCGATTCCACAAGATGGCGACGATGATCGACGAGATAGTGATCGGCAGAAAAATCATAGCCTGAAAGAAATTACTGTAACGGACCATGCGCCTAAACAAGATGTAGGCGAGCACGAAGCCGAGCGGGATCTGCCCGAACACCGAGACCGCTACGATGAGCAGGTTGTTGCGCACGCCATGCCAGAAAGCAGGATCGGCGGCCATCTGCTGGTAGTTCGCGAGGCCGACGAACTCTGGCGTATCGAACCCATTCCATTTTACGAAGCTGACAACAAAGCTGATCAACACCGGGCCAAGCACGACCGCCGCGTAGATCAGCAAGGCAGGGCCGGAGAGCAGCGCATAGCTGACTCGCTTGAGCGATCTCTCATTCATCGGGGTAACAATCTCCGCGCCAGAAAAAGCCGCGCCTCCCGCTCTCGGGGGAGGCGCGGCCGTCACATCATAAAACCGAAATCACGCTACTTCTTCGCCCGATTGGTGTCGTTGGCTTTGACCCAAGCCTCGTACTCCTCGGCCACCTGCTTCGGGGTCTTCTTGCCGAACATCATCTCCTGGATGGCCGGGTGGAGCACTTGCATGCCAGCGCCGTCCATCTTCGAGTCGATGACCCAGCCGTAGGGCTTCTCGCCGAGGAACTTCTGGAGCTTGGCGACGAGCGGATCCACGGGCTTCGCCAACTTCTTGACGTCGACCTTGTAGGCGGGCAAAGCGCCGTTGTCCATGCGGATCTCGGCGCCGCCGGGGCCGGCGTAGAAGTAAATGAGCTTCCAGGCAGCCTCGGCCTTCTCGCCCTTGAGCGCCGCGTTCATGCCCAAGCCGGTGCCGGGGACGAGCGAGGTGGAGCCGGACTTGCCCTTCTGGCCAGCGATGTCAGGGAAGGTCTCGAGGGTGATGGCCTCTTTCTGCGCATCGGTCATGGTCTGCAAGAGCTCGTTCACCTTCCAGCCGCCGTCGATATAATAGACGGCCTTCTCGGCCGCGAACATCTGCGAGGCCGCCTGATACTCCATCTGATTGATGCCGGGGTCGAACATCTGACCGTCGCTGAGCTGCTTCACCACGTCGAGCGCCGCCACGAACTGCGGATCGGCGAACGAGGCGCCCTTGCCGACGATGGCCTTGTTGTACCAATCCATGCCACCCGCGCGCTCGGTGAGCGTGGAGAGCAAGCAGGACTGCATCTGCCAGCCGTCCTTGTTGGCCATGGCGATCGGCACGAGCCCGGCCTTACGAATGGCGGGGCCCTGAGCGATGAGCTCCTTCATGGTCTTCGGGTAGGTGAGGCCGAGCTTCTTGAGCAACGCGTTGTTCGTGAACATTACGTGCGTGGCGGTGACCTGCTCGGGGAGCTCGAAGATCTCGCCCTTCGGACCCTGCGGCGAGAGCGCCACGGGCACGAACTGGCTCTTGACCTTGTTCACCCACGGGCGCAGGTCCTTGGCGAAGGGCTTGCTGCCCTCGAGGCCGCTCAAGTAGCCGGTGCGCTTGTCGGGCCACATGAAGAACACATCGGGGAGCTGGCCGCTCTGGGCCTTGGTCTTGAGCTTGGTGTGGTATGGGTCGTTGAACAGATACTCTGCCTCGACCTCGATGTTGGGGTTGGCTTTTTTGAAGGCATCCATGAGGATGTCCCAGGTCCCGGCCTCAGGTGCAGTCACGTCGCGATACATGAACAACGTGAGCTTCACCTTCTTGGCCGCGGGAGCGGCCGCCGGGAAAAATAGCATGAGCGCCAATACGGAGAGCAGGATCTTCTTCATCTCTTGTCCTCTTGTCTGTTGCCAAAGCGGCGAAGGCACCAAAGCAGGTTTTGCTCGTGTTGTCACGGGCTTTTGAGGTGACAGGCGCTGTCAGACGACGCCGAGGATCTCGACCAAACGCCGCGCGATCTCGAGAGGCGGCAACGCCGCCGCCGCCGCACCAAGCTCGAGCGCCGATCCGGGCATGCCGGCGACCACGCAAGTACCAAGCTCCTGCACCATGGTATAAGCGCCGGAGCGCCGGAGCGCCAAAAGGCCAGCGGCGCCGTCTCGCCCCATGCCGGTGAGCAAGACGGCCACGGCGCGAGATCCCACGAGCTTCGCCGCGCTCTCAAACAACACATCGACGGACGGCTTTTGATAAACGCGCGGCGGATCGTCGACGAGCCCGAGCACCTCCTCGGCCGCAAACACCAGGTGCCGACCCACTGGCGCGAGATAGACCACGCCCGGACGCAAAGCGCGCGGCTCCTCGACGATCACCACCTCATGCCCCGTGGCGACCTTGAGCCAGGCCGCGAACCCTTCATTGAAACCCACCGCCATGTGTTGCACGATGACGATCGGCCGCGGCGACGGCGGCTTGATGCCACGCAAGAGCTCCGCGAGCACTGGCGGCCCCCCCGTGGAAGCACCGATGAGAATAGCACGACAAGAAGCCGGGACCGCGACCGTCCGGCTCCTTCGCGGACGCTCCTCGGTATCTTCGCGAAGCGGTGTGATAGCGCGGCGACGACGAACTACCGGCACCCGCGACAAGGCCTTGACGAGGCGCACCAGCCGCTGTTGCTGCACCTCGTAGGCGATGTTCTTCTCGCCGGGGAGCTTGCCGAACACATCGAGCGCCCCTGCCTCCATCGCCTGGTAGACGAGCCGAGGGTCGCTCGGGTCGCGGCTCGTGACGATGAGGATCGGCACCGGCGAGCGCGTCATGAGCGCGGCCGTGACCTCGATGCCGTTATCGCTCTCTAAGTACACATCCATCGTCACGATCGACGGCCTGAGCGACTCGACGAGCGTAAGCGCCGTCTTGCGATCGGCCGCCTCGCCAACCACCTGCACTTCGGGATCACGCTCGAGCGCGCGGCGTAACGCGAGCCGCGCGGTCGCGGAGTCGTCGACGATGATGATCGTGGTGATCACCTGGCACTCACACCAAGCGCGCGATGGCGCCGAGGAGATCGGCCGGGGAATACCGACCCTTGATGAGATACTCGTCGGCGCCGGCGGCCGCTCCCTCGGCGATGTCATCGGGGCTCGCGAGGCTCGTCACGAGCACCACGGGCAGGTCTTTATAGGCACGAGCGCCGCGCAAGCGCCGCACGAGCGCGAGGCCATCGAGCCTCGGCATCTGAATGTCCGTGATGACGATATCGAAGCCTCCTTCCTCGAGGCGCGCAAAGCCTTCTTCGCCGTCCGCGGCCGTCACCACCTGATACTCGGGGCCAGCGAGGATGCGCACAAGCTCCAAGCGCGCGGTCATCGAGTCCTCCACCACCAGGACCCGGATGCGCTTCTTGTCGCCTGACGCCATGCTCGCCTCGACCTCGTCCGAGGCCATGAGGTGATGGCCGAAGTCGAACAGATAACCGACGTCCACAGCCACGGCGACCGAGCCGTCGGCCATGACCACGGCGCCGTTTATGCCGCTTGCACCGCGCAGGTTCCACGGCAGCCGCAAGGTAACGAGCTCCTGCTCCTCGAGCACCTCATCGACGACGAGTCCGAGCCGCTCCTCGCCGCGCATGACGACGACCACCACGAGCTTGTCTTTGGGCGCGCCCTCATCTCCCTTGCCGAAAAAAGCGCGCAGCCAGCAGAGCCGCAGCGGCTCGCCCGAGTCCTCGGCCACGGGCTTGCCGCCCACATACGCGACGGCGCCCGCGTCAATGCGGCGCAAGAGCTCGATCGCGTCGGTGGGCAACACGTAGATGGCATCGCCGCAGCGCACCATGAGCCCCTGGGAGGAGAGGAGGCTCACCGGCAACGTGAGCACGAAGGTGCTCCCCCCGAGGGTGGGCTCGCGCGCGATCTCCACCGCGCCGCCGAGCTCCTCGATGCGCTGCTTGACCACGTCGAGGCCCACGCCGCGACCGCTGATACGGCTCACCTCCTTGGCCGTCGAGAAGCCGGGGAGAAATAACAAGGAGCTGACCTCCGCGTCCGACATGCTCTCGAAAAGCTCTACGGTGATGAGCCCCTTGGCCACGGCGGCCTCGCCGATCAGCTCGCGGCGAAGCCCGCGACCGTCGTCGCTTATCTCGAGGGAGACCATCCCCCCGCTCGTACGCGAGCGGATGAGCAGGCGGCCGGCGCGCGGCTTGCCGAGCGCCTCGCGCTCGGCGGCGGCCTCGATCCCGTGATCGACCGCGTTGCGCAAGAAATGCATGAGCGGATCGCGCAGGCCGTCGAGCACGTAGCGGTCGAGCTCGATCTCGCCGAGGTCGAAGGAGATCTCCACCTCCTTGTCGAGCTTGACCGCCGTCTCGTTGACCACCCGGCGCCAGATAGGAGCGAGATCGCGCAAGGGCTGCATGCGCAAGCGCTTCATGGCGACGTTGATCTCGTCGCTCAGGCGAAACAGATCCAGCCGCACGGCCTCGTCTTGCTGCGCGAGCTTATCGAACGCCTGCGCAATAGACCGCCACTCGGGGTCACGATCGAGCTTGCCCGCGCGAAAGGCGTGGCCGAAGAGATCTTTGAAGCGCAAAAGCTCGGCGCTGAAGACCGCCTGACGCGACTTGGCGATGAGCAACGCCCCCGCGTGCGCCATCAGCCGATCGAGCCGCGCGGTGTCGACGCGGATGCTGCCTTGCACGACCTTCACCTGCGGCTTGTCGCCGGCGACCTTGGCCTCGGGTTGCCGGGGCTCGCTTTCGCCTCGCGTCGCGGCGCTGTCGCGCGCGACCTCCGGCGTCATGGCCGCCAGGGACCAGAGCAGCTCCTGCAACTTCTCGGGCGAGCTCTCGCCCATGACCAGCCGGTGCATCAACGCCAAGGCGTCTTCGATGGCGACCTGCGCCTCCTCTGGAGGGAGCGCGTCGTCCTTGGCGTACGGGCTCATCACCCCCTCGATCGCGTGCGCCAAAGACTCGATGTCCTCGCGATCCACCATGCTCGAGGCGCCCTTCAAGTTGTGGGCGTGGCGCATGAAGGCGCGCATCGCCTCGCGCCGATCCTCTCGCGCGAGCTGCGACAACGAGTCGATCTCCGCGACCATCTCGCGCAACATCTCGAGCGCCTCGGCGCGAAAGACAACGCGGATCTCGTCGCTCGGTCCCATGATGGTCAAGCTCTACACCTTGTAGTTGGAGACGACGCGCTTGAGCCTGTCGCCCAGGCCGCGCAGGTCCGTCACCGACTGCTGGAGCTGCCGCGCGGTGGCCTCGGTGTCCTTGCCGCCTTGCGCCACCTGATCCATGGCCTCGGCGATCTGCTTGATCCCCGCCGCCTGCTGCGCCGAGCTGCCGGCGATCTGCTGCGCCTGATCGGAGCTCTGCTCGAGCACCCCGAGCAGCTCGTCGAACGTGAGGCGCAGACCCTCCGACGACTTGACCC
This sequence comes from uncultured Bdellovibrionales bacterium, assembly GCA_964466695.1. Classification (GTDB taxonomy): domain Bacteria; phylum Myxococcota; class XYA12-FULL-58-9; order XYA12-FULL-58-9; family JAFGEK01; genus CAYXQW01. The sequence continues at coordinate 7,192 of CAYXQW010000030.1, read as the reverse complement.
CCTCCTCAACGCGGAGCCGGCTCTCCTCGGCGGCGCTGATCAGCGCGTCGCCGGCGCGGCGGATATCACCGAGGATGGTCTGGATCTGCCGCGTGGCCGCCTTGCTCTGCTCGGCGAGGCTCCGCACCTCGGCCGCCACCGCCACGAAGCCCCTGCCCTGCTCGCCCGCACGAGACGCCTCGATGCTCGCGTTCACGGCGAGGAGGTTCGACTGCTCGGCGATCTCGTTGACGCTGTCGATGATCTCGCTGACCTGCTGGTTCTTCTCGTTGAACTGCTGCATCACCACGGCCACCTGCTGCACCTGCGCCGAGATGCTGCTCATGGTCTTGATGGCCTCGCCCACGGCCTCGACGCCGCGGCGACCCGTCTCGAAGGCGGCCTCGCTCGCCTTGGCCACCTCGCGCGCGCTCTCGGCCGACGCCTTGCTGCCCTGGCGGATCTCCTCGACCGTGGCGCTCACCTCCACCACCGAGGAGGCCTGCTCGCTCGCCGTGCTCGCCGCCTGCTGCGAGGTCGCCGCGATCTCCGCCGTGCTCGAGGCGAGGGAGGTGATGCCTGTCTGCAGCTCGGCCAGGATGGTGCGTAAGTCGGTCGTCATCGTCGAGACCGCGCCCTGGATCGCCGAGATCTCATCGTTGCGCTTGCTCACCATCGGCACGTCGGTGAGATCCCGATGATTGGCGATACGATTTATCACCTGCGTGAGCGGGATGAGAGGCCGCATGCCGATGCGATAGACCATGATCATGGCGAACACCGCCGCGACGATCCCGAGCGGCAGCAAGATCATGAGCAACGTGCCCGACGCGCCTTGCACCCCGTAGAGGAAGGAGATGTGCGAGACGATGATATGACTCGGGATCAGGATGGCGAACAGCTTGGTCGTGAGCCCGGTGCGAAACTTCGCGTAGATGAGCAGGATGACGATGCCGCCCGCGACAAATAAGATGAGCAGCTCTTTCGCATAGTTGTTGAGATAGTCGCTCACATGACCTCCTTGCGTAGCCAGACTGCCAAGCACGAACGCGATCACACCTCGGCTTTGACACACACCCTGTCGTCGCCGAACAAGACCTCGATATCGAGCAGCGTAACGAGATCGAGGGTGGTGCCCCGCGAGGGCACGCTGGTGCCCAGAGCAGGGTCCGACACCCCCGTTTTCACCTCGTTGACGCGGACCACACGAAACTCGCTCACGGCGTCGCACGCGACCCCGAGCTCGCCTTGCTGGCCGGCGATCAAAGCGAGGAAGGGCCGCTCGGTCGCGGGCGCGAAGCCATAGAGCATACCGAGATCGACCACCGAGACGAGCTGGCCGCCGGCCATGGCCACCCCGAGGATCCACGCGGGCAACCGCGGCAACGCGGTCACCACGGGAGCGCGGCTGATCTCGCGCAAGGCCTCGATCGGCACCCCGAAGCGACCACTGCCGATGCTCACCACGACGAAGGTGCCGAGGATCTCCTGCCTCTCTTGGCTATCGTCGAGCTTCGACGCGAGCTTGGCCGCCCGCAGCCGAAAGGCTTCCTCGATGCGTTCGCTCCCAATCGAGGTCGTCACGTAAGGCTCGCCCTCATGAGCAGCACCGCCTCCAACAACTTGTTGGCGCGCGTGGCGCCATCACCGAGAATAATATCCGCCTGCAAAGTCTCGAGCTCCTCCGTGAGGCGCGAGACCTGCGCGCGCGCCTGCACGAGCCTGCCCGCCCTGTGCAAGGCGGCGGCGTACCAGAACCGCGTGACCTTGTCGGTCGGATCCAGATAGAGGGCGCTGCGAAAATCGCGAGCGGCTTCCTCGGCGCGCAAGAGCGACAGGTGCAACCGCCCGCGCTGCACGTACCCATCGCGCGAGGAGGGGGCGCCCTCGATGCGCCTCGTCGCGCTCGCGATCTCGCTATCGAAGCGCAGCACGGGCGGCGACGAGTCGGATCCACGCGAGGTGCGCGGCGGCTTTTTTGGCGTAACAACGCGGGGTCGCGCCACGGTTGGGGGCGGCGGCGTAGCGACGACGCGGGCGGGGGCCTCCTCGGAGCGCAGATGAAAGACCCCGGTCCAGCTATTTTCGACCCGCACAAACAGCTCGCGCGGCGGCGCGGGATCGGCCGGGGCCGTGAGGATGAGCCCGCCGGGCTTGAGCATCAAGGCGAAGCGCTCGTAGACCTGGCGCAGCATGCGCGCCTCGAAGTAGATGGCGACGTTGCGAAACACGATGAAGTCGACCGAGCGCGACGGCACGGTGTAGAGCCGCTCGGGCAGCGCCGCCCACTCGAACTCGACCGCGCGGCAGAGCTCCTCGGCGAGCTTATGCAAACCATCCTCTTGGCGCTCGAAGTATTGCTCGATGAATCGCGCCGGCACACCGCGGAAGGACCAGTCGCCATAGCACGCCCGCCGGGCGACGCTCAGGGCGCGGGGGTTGATGTCGGTCGCCAAGATCCGCACCTTGGCCGCGTCCACGCCGAGTCGCTCGCGCGCGAGGATCGCGAGAGAGTAAGGCTCCTCACCGCGCGCACAGCCGAGCGACCAGACGAGCGCCTCGCCGTGGCGCCGCACCTGCGCCGCGAGGGTGTCGAGCAGCACGGGGTATTGATCGGCGTGGCGCAGGAAGTAGGACTCGTCGACCGTGAGGTAGCCCGCGAGCTCGCGCATCAAGGTGCGATCGTTCCTGATGCGCTCTATGAGCTCGTGCTCACAGAGCGCGTGCCGTTTGGCCATGTCCGCCAAGGCCTCGTCGAGCAGGTGCGACCAGGCGAGCCCAGGGACGAGACCGAAGGTCTCGGTGATCTGGAGCTCCAAGAGCTCACGGATCATGCCGCGACCTCCGAGTGGAGCTCAGCCCCGTAGAGCAAGCTCGCGAGGCTCAAGACGAGCATGGACACGTCACCCACCCGCGCCACCGCCATCACGTATGGCCCGTGCGCGACGCCGTGCAGATCGGGATCGTCTGCGAGCTCGGCGCGAAAATGCACGCCGCCGAGCTCCGCGGCGAGGATGGCCACGCGTTGCGCTCCCTCGCCGCAGACGATGAGCACGTCGTTCAAGGCGGCCGCGCACCGCTGCCCACAGAGCCTGTAATGGAGATCGAGCACAGGGATCATCGCGCCGTGCAAAACGAGCATGCCCGAGACCCACGCGGGCGCCTCGGGTAACGCCACGAGCGCGCACCTTTGCACCACGTTGTGCACGCGCGCGACAGGGAGCGCGCACCAGAGCGAGCCTACGCGAAAGCTCAAGAGATCCGCCTGACCGACCAAGAGCTCGCGCGCGCGGATCTCTTCGTAGATCCTCTTGCGCACGACCGCGAGCTTGTGTTCGAGCGCCTGAAGGGTCGCCAGCACCGAATCGAAACCATCACCGCCAGTCATTGCGACGACTCCAAAGACAGCAAACAAAAAGCTTACCCCGAGCCTGATCGACCCTCCACAAAAAATCTCTAATTCAAACAAAAGATAAATACAGAAATAAAACGAATATGCTTAATTTCACGACAATTCGCTATAAAAGTCGTGAATTACCTGGCTCATCTTTGCGGCCAATGGGAGGTGCGGATCTCGCTAAACACCTGCACGGCTCGATCGATCGCGGCATCTTCGAGCGTGGCCATGACGCTCAAACGCAGCATCTCCTCGCCCTTGGGCACCGCGGGATAGAAGACCGGGTTTACGAACACGCCGCGCTCGAAGAGCTCGCGAAAGGCGGTCGCGGCGATGAGCTCGTTGCCGCAGTGCAGAGGCACGATGGCGCCGCCGTGATAGCGCACCTCGTAGCCGAGCTCGGTGAGTCGCGTGGCGAGCTTCTCGGCGTTGGCGAGGAGCCGCGTTCGTCGCTTGGGCTCCTCGTCGACGACATCCATGGCCGCCAGGACGGCGGCGACCGCCGACGGCGGCAGGCTCGCCGAGAAGATATGCGACCGCGCCGTGTGGCGCAGGGCCTCGATCACATAACGCGGCCCCGCGAGGAAGCCGCCGACCGAGGCGAACGACTTGCTGAAGGTGCCCATGATGACATCGACCTCGTCGAGCAGGCCGTAGTGCTCGGCCACGCCGCGGCCCGTCGGTCCCATGACCCCGAGCGCGTGCGACTCGTCGAGCATGAGCCGCGCACCGTACTTCTGCACGAGCGCGACTATCGCGGGCAGATCGACCACCGTCCCCTCCATACTGAAGAGCGTGTCGGTGACCACGAGCTTCGGTCGGTCGGCGTATTGTGCGAGCACGGCCTCGAGCGCGGCCGGGTCGGCGTGAGCGTAGCGGGCCACCTTGGCGCGCGAGAGCCGCGCGCCGTCGATCAAGCTCGCGTGGTTGCGCTCGTCCATGACGAGCACGTCCTGTTCGCCAACGAGCGCCGAGATCACGCCGAGGTTGGTCTGATACCCGGTGGAGAAGATGAGCGCGTCCTCCTTGCGCACGAACTGCGCGAGCCGCCGACCGAGCTCGACGTGCAGATCGAGGGTGCCGTTCAGAAGCGGCGAGCCCGAGCAGCCCGTGCCATACCTCTCGATGGCCATAATCGCTGCGGCCTTGAGCTTTTGGTGAGTGCCGAGCCCGAGGTAAGAGTTGGTGCCGAGCATCACCACGTCCCGGCCGCGGTGCCGGATGATCGGCTCTTGCGCCCCCTCGAACTCGGGGAAGAAGGCATAGACCCCGGCCGCCTTGAGCACGTCGGTGCGCACGTAGTCGCGTTGCTTGCGGAAAATATCTCGCGGATCGTCGCCCGCGCCGAGCACGGCCGCGGCAGCCCGTGGCTGCACGCGCTCCTCGGGGCTCGCGTCCTTGAAGACGTGGAAGGTGTTCTCCGGCTGCACGATGCCCTTGCGGAACATGTCGGCGTAGGCGTGGCTGAGCACCGGGTTCTTGAGCGCCTTCACCATGTAGACCACGGGGCAGAGCTCCGCGCCGACGAAGGTCTTGAAGTTGTAGGTGGTGATACCGAGGTTCAAGCTCTGCTTGCCGCACCCGATGGCCGCGCGGATGCCCTCGCAGACGAGGTTGAAGTAGAGCTCGTAGGTGTCGCGCAGCTCGTACTCCATCCCCACGTAGGCCCAGAAGTACTCGTCGTCACCTATGACCCCGAGCGCGAAGGCCAAGATCTCGCCATCGCGCTCGATGGTGATGACGTGGCTGCGCCCCCGAAGGTGTGAGGCCATGGCGGCGAACCAGGCGGGGCTTATGCGCTCGTGCTCGTAGTCGCTCTTACGCCGCGCGACGTTGTCCCAGAGCACGAAGAGCCGATCGGCGAGGGGCGCGTAGTCTTCGATCACCGAGACACAGACCCCGTCCGCGTGAAGCTTCGCCATCTTGCGCCGCAAGTTCGAACGCTTGTCCCCGCGCAAGGCGGCGAGGTACTCGTCGAAGCTTTGCCACGGCAGCGCCATGCGCGCCACGGGGAAGCCCAAGCACGCACAGTAACCCGCGTCTGCGAGCGGGCGGAAGGCCTCGTAGCGCGCGGGCGGCACGTCACGGACGATGGCGAGATCGGCGTCCTCGAGCACGGCGATCTCGTCGATCTGGCGACTCACCTCGGCCAAGAACTCCGCCTCGTGCTCGGGCTTGGCCAGGAGCGCCGTCCCGAGCGACGAGAGGAAGCCGAGCTCGACTAGCCGCACGTTCATGAAGTCGGGCCGCCACGCCTTGATGGTGGCGAGCACCTCGGGCGGCTCGGTGCTCCCGAGCTTGGTGAGGTCCATGTCGATGGCGAAGCAGTACGCGATGCCCACCGGCACCTCGCCCACAGAGCCTATGAGATAATAAGGATGCAGCTCGTTGATGCGCGAGTCCTCGATCGCGGCGAGGTGCGCAAGCTCGAGCCCCACGGCCCCCCGCGGCGCGAGCGCCTGCCAGGGCCCCGCCGGCACTTGCCGGTAGCTCGTGTAGCGCTGCACGCGGATCGCGGCCTTTGACGCTACGGGTCCTTTGCTCTTCGCCTTTGCGCGGCGCGCGAGGCTCGGGGAGAGATCATCTAGAAGCATGACAGAGCGCTCCTTCGTGTGGTTATGGTCTCGAAGCTCACGGGCGCAGAAGCTCGCCCCAGACCTCGGTCGCGGCGGTCTTTGCGTAGAGGACGTCGGCGTTGCCGTAGCCTTGAACGACCTTGGTGCGCACGCGCGGGTTGCCCGCCTCGCGGATGAGCTCGGCCGCGTGCATCATGTCGGCGTAACCGAGCTCGGCGTTCACCCAGACGACCTCCTCGTCGATCCCCGACCAGTCGATCGCGAAAGAGCCGTCGTAGGCCGAGAGCGCGGCGCAGTCGCGCATGAGCGCGAGCGGCAGCGTCCCCGAGCCGAAGGCGCCAGAGACCTCGAGCAGCGCGTCCTTGCCGACGTGCGCGAGCGCGAAGGTGTCGTCGCTCGGCAACGCCCCGGGCACGAAGGTCCCGGCGAGCGTGCTCAAAACGAGCGGCCAGTCGCGCGGCAGCCCGGTTATGTGGGTGTGCACACCGGGCAAGGGGGCCGTGTAGACCATCCAGAAGTGCAGCAAGGCGTCGAAGGTGAAGTTACCCTCCATGCCCTCCGCGATCAGGCTCCGCGGCATGCCCGAGTCGGCGTCGGGATAGTAGGCCGCCGCCATGATGAGCGAGGCGAGCTCCGAGAGGGAGGTGTCGGCGTAGACGCCCTCGGCGGCGAGCGCGTCGAAGCCCTGGTAGAGCGTCCGCGCGCCTTCCACCATGGCCTCCTCGCGCGGATCGAGGTGATAGAAGTCGAGGATGCCGATGCGGCGCAGCTCGTCGTCGTAGCGCGCGGCGTAGTCGAGCACCACGGCCGACGTGAACGAGTGGCCCACGAGATCGTAGGGCAGGCGGAGTCTTTTCTGCACCGCCCTGATGATGCGCCGCACATCGCGCCGGTGCGCGGCGACCCCGGCGTCGGCGAGCATGGCGTGGTCGCCGTCGGCCGCCACCTGGTCCTCGCGCGGGGTGATGCCGACCACCAGGTAGCCGTGCTCGACATAGAACCGCGCGAGGTTCGTCGCCGCGGGGGTAAAGAAGCTCGCGCGGGCGTTGGTACCGCTCGCCGGCAACAGGTAGACGACCTGACGCGGCGCCTTGAAACGCTCGACCATGACGTCGACGACGTCATCGATGGTGATGATGCCGACCAGACGCCGTTCGTTATCTACGACCGGCATCGAGACAAGGTCGTATTTCTTGAACTTTTCGGCGACGTCCGCCTGATCCTCGTGGGTCGCGGTGAA
>CAYXQW010000029.1:12532-13419 GCA_964466695.1 uncultured Bdellovibrionales bacterium | reverse complement strand
GCGGTGTTGGCGTAACACAGCCACTTTTATTCAGCGCGCAGCTACCCGCGCCTCGCTCTTTCAGCGTCTGGCGCGGGTAAGCGGTGTGCTCGAGCTTGACGCTCGCCACCGCGCTCTCTTATTAGTCCCGTCCCGATTGTGCACTCATCTCTCCGTCAGGGGTATTTTCTATGCCGCAACAAAAAAACCCTAGCTTGTTCGATAAACGTTTGATCGAGCGCAACCTGCGCATGGGGCTCATCAAACGCGACGAGTACGAAGAATTCCTCCGCAAGCTCGAAGACAAAGAGGCCGAGGCCGACCACCTCGACGTCCAGAAGATGGCCGAGCTTCTCCGCGCGGCGAGCTCGCCGCTCAACTAGTACCTCGGCACAGTGATGCCGAGGTACTAGAAACGCACGCACTTACGCGATGTGGCCAAGGATCGCGATAACGGCGCTCGGCATCCTCGCTCTAGGCGCGGCGCCTTCGGGGTCGAAGCGGCGCTCCGCGGTAGTCGAGGCGGCAGAGAAGGCCTCACCCGCGGTGGTGAGCGTCTCGGTGCAGATGGTGGTCAGCTCCGCGCCCAACCCCTTCGCCTGGTTTTTTCACGACTTCGTACCGCGCGAACGGCGCCGCCTCGAGACCGTCTCCGAGGGCTCGGGGGTGATCATCGACGCGGCGGGCTATGTCCTCACCAACTACCACGTCATCTCGGCCGGCGGCACGGTGACGGTCGAGCTCGACGACGACCGGCGCTTCGAAGGCGCCATCGTGGGCACCGCCCCCGATCAAGACCTGGCGGTCCTCAAGATCGAAGCGGGACGGCGGGTGCCCTTCGTCCCCATGGGCACCTCGCGCGACTTAATGATAGGCGAGCCCGTGATCGCCATCGGCAACCCCTTCGG
>CAYXQW010000029.1:0-12522 GCA_964466695.1 uncultured Bdellovibrionales bacterium | reverse complement strand
TTGCACCGATCGTTGCAGACCGAGGAGCGCACCTATAACAACTTCATCCAGACGGACGCCTCGATCAACCCCGGCAACTCCGGCGGCCCGTTGCTCAACATCGAGGGCGCTCTCATCGGCGTAAACACCGCCATCTACGGCAAAGCGCAGGGCATCGGCTTCGCGATCCCCATCGACAAGGCGCGGCGAATAGTCGACGACCTCTTGCGCCACGGCGAGGTGCGGCCGCCCTACTTCGGCTTCGAATCGCAAGACCTTTCCTCCGAGCTCGCCGAGAGCTTGGGCTCGGGCGGCCGCGGCGGCGCCCTCGTAGCCGAGGTCGACGGTCGAGGCCCCGCCGCCGCCAAGCTGCGCGAGGGAGACATCGTGACCGCCATCGACGGCGTCAAGGTGAGCAACGCCGACGAGCTCCGGCATCGCCTCGGGGACTATACGCCGGGCGTGCCCGTGACGATCTCTCTTCTACGACAAGGCGAGCGCCGCGAGGTGCGGCTCGTGGCGGTGACACTCGACGCCAACTACGCGCTAAGGCGCGCCGAGCAACGGACCGGGCTCCGAGTGGTGGAGCTTTCGCCCGACGAGCGCAAGCGCCTCGGCATAGAGTCGAGCCTGCTCGTCGTCGAGCGGGTGGCGCCAAGCTCGCAGGCCGCCAAGGCCGGCATCCGTCGCGGCGATCTCGTGCGCGCCGTGAACGCCGAGCGCGTCGGCACCACCCGCGCCTTCGGCAAGGCGATGGCCAGCGCATACTGGCGCGGCCAGGTGACGCTCTTGATCCAACGCGGGAGGGTGTGGCAACACATCGCGTTTAACCTGTAAGGCAAGGAGCTGCCAATGACCGACCACGGCGAGAAACAAGACAAAGACGGTGGTTTTCGCGTCGTCGATCGACGCCGCTTCGATGAGGAGGGTAAAGAGCGCGACGCGACGAGCACCGCCGCCGACGACCCGCCGAAGGTCGAGGCGCCGCAAACGAGCACCGAGACCAAGGCCGCTGAAAAACCGCAGCTCTCCTTCCTCTCGTTCGTCCTGTCTCTCGCCACAAGCGCCGCCGCCGCGCTCGGGATGCTGCCCAAAGAGCAGTCTCACGGCATGCCCGAGAGCCTCACGCTCGCACGCGAGTACATCGACATCTTGGCGATCTTGCAGGAGAAGACCCGCGGCAACTTGAGCGAGCAAGAAGCGGCGGCCATGACGCAGATCCTGACCGATCTGCGGCTCCAATACGTCGAAAAAAACCGCTGACCTGTGAGGTCGCACGTGAAGCACATAACGCTCCGGCGCATAAAAATCGGGTCGCTCATCCTCGCGGGAGCGTGCACGTTCGGGCTCCTCGTGGTGGTGGGCTACTTCATTTATCTGAAGGTCGACCTGCCGAGCCTGGCCTCGATCTCCGACTACGACCCGCCGCGCGTGACGCGCCTCTACTCGGACGATGGTGAGCTCGTGGGCGAGCTCTACCTGGAGCGGCGCACGGTGGTGCCGATCGAGGCCATACCGAAACACGTCATCCACGCCTTCCTCGCCGCCGAGGACGCGAAGTTCTACGAGCATGAGGGGATCGACTACTTCGGCATCCTGCGCGCGGCGCTCAAGAACCTGCGCCCGGGCGCCCACCTGCAAGGAGCGAGCACCATCACGCAACAGACGGTGAAGACCATGGTCACCGGCCCTGAGCGTTCTTACACACGCAAGATGCGCGAGGCGCTCCTCGCGCGCGAGCTCGAGCAGCTCCTCACGAAAGACGAGATCCTCTATCTCTACCTCAATCAGATAAACTTCGGTAGCGGCGCCTACGGTGTCGAGGAGGCCGCGCGGACCTACTTCGCCAAGCCCGTAGGCGAGCTGACGCTCGGCGAGGCGGCCTTTTTATCCTGCATCCCCAAAAACCCGAGCCACTATACCTTGAGCGCCAACCCCGAGGCGGCGAAGCAACGCCAGCTCTATGTCCTCACGCAAATGGAGCAGAACGGCTGGGTCACCCCCGAGCAGGCCGAGCAAGCCCGCCGCGAGAAGGTCCCCTCCCCGCCGCCACCGCCGCCTTTTCTGGGCGCCGGGCCTCACTATGTAGAGCACGCAAGCAAGCTGCTCGCGGCGAAGTATGGCGAGCAAGAGGTGCGCACGCGCGGCCTCACGGTCTACCTCGGAATGAACGCGCGCATGCAAGCCTCGGCTCATCACGCGCTACGCCTCGGGCTCGAGGCCCTGGCTCGCAGACAGGGCTACCCCGGCGCGAGCCGGCGCATCGAGGTAGATCGTCTGGCGCGCTATCGGGAGGCGCTCCATGAAGCCTTCGCCGCCAAGTTGAAGAAGCTGCACTTCTACGACGCGCAGGCCGGCCGAACTCCCGGGGCCTACATCTGGGATCTGTCGAACATCGGGACACAGACCCTGGCGAACGAGGGCCTCGTCGGCCGCGCGCTCGCGCTCGTACCGCTCGCGGAGGGCGCGCGTGTCATGGGCTTGGTCGACAAGGTAGACGCCACAGGCAAGAACATCGGGATCGATCTCGGCGCGCGGCGCGTGAGCATCGACTTCAAGACCCTGTCGTGGGCCCGTCGCTTCTCTCCCACCGCCGCCACCCCGCCGCCGCATAACCCCACCGAGGTAGTGCGTCCAGGCGACCTCGTGACGATCGACATCGTCTCGGCCCCGAGCTCGAGGCGACCCAAGCGGCCTCTCATAGCCGAGCTCGTGCCCGAGCCCGTGACGCAAGGAGCGCTCATCGCCATCGATCCCTACAGCCGCCTCGTCCGCGCGGTGGTGGGCGGCTACCGCGCGCAGGCCGGAGAGCTCAACCGCGCCTTGCAGTCGCTGCGGCAACCTGGCTCGGCCTTCAAGCCCATCGTCTACGCCGCCGCGCTCGCCGAGCGGGTGATCACCCCCGCGTCCTTGTGCGCCGACACCCCCGTCATGATCCGCGACCCCTGGACCGGCAAGCCCTGGAAGCCCGACAACTACGAGGACGGCCGCTACGACGGCAACATCACCTACCGGACGGCCCTCATGCGCTCGAAGAACACCTGCTCGGTGAAGCTGCTCGAGAAGACCAAGCCCGAGACCGTCATCGCGCTCGCCAAGGCCATGGGCATCGCGTCTCCTCTGCCCGACAACCTCACGCTCGCCCTCGGCACGGGCGATGTGAGGCCCATCGAGCTCGCGAACAGCTACGCTACCATCGCCGCAGGCGGGCTCTACGCCGAGCCCATCTTCATCCGCAAGGTCGTAGCCCTCGACGGCACGGTGCTCGAGGAGAACCAGGCCGAGCCCACGCCGGCCCTCGACCCGGCCACCGCCTTCGTGCTCACGACGATGATGCGCTCGGTGGTCGAGGAGGGCACGGCGACCAAGGCGCTCGTGCTCGACCGACCGCTCGCCGGCAAGACCGGCACCTCGCAGGAGGCGCGCAACGTCTGGTTCTCGGGCTTCTCAGCCGAGCTCGTCGCCACGGTGTGGGTTGGGCTCGACGACAACAAGCCCATGGGCCGCCTCACGGGCGGCAGCGCCGCCTTGCCTATCTGGATCGACTTCATGGGACGCGCCCTCTCGGGCACGCCGGCGAGCTCGCTCGGCCTTCCGCCAGAGGACGTGGTGCTGGTGAAGGTCGACCCCGACACCGGCAACCCCTCCAGCGAGCCTTCCGCTATCGAAGAAGCGTTCATCGCCGGCACCGAGCCTACCGAACAGAATCAGGCCCTGCCGAGCATCTTCATCGAGGACGAGGCGCTGAACGACTAGATGTGCGTGTTATGGCGTCGGCGGTGGCGATAGCAGTGATGTAGTCGCCTTCGATGCCGAGGCCGGGGACGACATCGTGGCCGCAGTGCCACAGGTTCTTGAAGTAGGTGCGCGGGCTGCGCGCCGCGATGCCGAGCAGGGGCGGCCGGGCGGCCTCGTAGAGCGGGTGCAAGCGCCACGGATCGATGCGACGGCTGCCCTCCTCAAGCAGATCCCAGCTCCCGGTGTCGGCCGTGAGCGAGATGCTCTCTATGTGCTCGGATAAGAACGGCAAAAGGCGCGCGACCCGCGCGACTATCTGGAGCTTCATCGCGGCGAGCCGGTCGGGTGAGTGGGCGTAATCGGCGGTCTTCACCGGACAGGCGATGCTCAGCACCTCTTTGCCCTCGGCATCTTCACGGCGGCTCGCGCACGCGGCGGCGAACCTTTGGAGCAAGAGCGGCGGGTCGCTCGGGCTGCCGTCACGCATGCGCTTGCGTCCGTTGTGCAGCATGAGCACCTCGCCCATCCCGCACGGGATCACCTGGCGCCTGACCACGAGGTTCAAGACGATGAGCGTACTCGTGGCGCGCACCGCCTGCTCCTCACGAGCCAGGGGAGCTTGCTCCGATAAGAGCTCGCAGAAAGGATCGACGGTGCCAGAGATGAAGTAATCGGCGGAGATATCTTGCCGGTCTCCGAGCAACGAGATCTTGGTGAGCCGCCGCCGCTCGCTGTGAACACGCTCGACGGCCGCAGACTCTCTGACCTCGACGCCCACACGCCGCGCGGCGCTCTGCAAGAAGGCGGGCAGCCCCGAGAGGCGATTCGCGAACACCACCACCCCGCGGAGATGACGGGCCAAGAGTCGCACCGCGTGAAACACGCTCGGGGTATGCGGCCCGAGGTGACCGAAGAAGAAGAGCGGCGCGAGCATGGTCTCGACGAGCGGGTGCTCATCGGGGACGCCCACGAGCCACTCCGAGGGCAAAAAAGGCCGCGCGAAGGAGGAAGAGGCGCGCAACCACGACCTCGCCTGCCAGCGCTCGACCAAGGTGGCCGGGGTCACCGGGCTCGCCGTCCTTAAAATCTCATTGAGGCATTTATCTGTCGCAAAAATCTTCGCCACAAAATCAGTTATCTGATCGCCATAGCGCGGGAACTCGCGGCGCAGCTCCTCGAGCAAAGGCTCGGGCTGCGGATGGAGATCGAAGCGATGGCCGGGGAGCACCACCTGCAACGAAGGCGTGAGCGTCTTGGTCGCGGCCCGGAGCTCCGGACCGAGCCCGAGCTCCTCGTGCACGCGCTGTAGCGGCGCGGAGCTCTCGAGCTGCGGCAAGAAGAGCGGCACGAGCGGCAACAGATAACCATTGCGGCTGTAGGTGGCGCTGTTCTCGCAGTGATCCACGAGCAAAACGCGACGATGGCGCTTGGCGAACAAGGCCGCGGCCAAAACCGCGGCAGGCTGGGTGCCGATAACGACTATATCGTAATGTTGAGCCATGACGTTCGCTCCGACTCGACGCCCTATCAGTTAGAGTTGTTGGGCGCAAAGTCGTGGCGCAGCCCAGCAGGAGCCCTCGAATATCGGGATCAGCTACCAGGAAGGCAGCGCGGCCTTGTCGAGCGCGCAACGTCCCGTCACGGCGTCGATGAACGCCTGCGTCCTCGTCGCCTCGTCACCCGCGGTGCCGAAGACCGTAAAAAGCGAGGCCCCATCGCCGAGAGTATAACGACCGCTCTCGGGAAAAAACCTCGTCGAGGGGGCGTGGAGCTCTTCGATCATACTCACTTGCGCGGCGTCGAAGCGCTCGTCGGTCGCTATCGATCGTACCGGCAGCGCCCCGCTGGCGAGGCTCGCGTTGACCTGGGCCAGAGGCGAGGCGAAGAGCTTCAAGAGCTCGAGCGCCCGCTCTCGATCCTTGGCCACGCTCGTCATCGCGTAACCGTCGACGCGGCCGTGGACGAAGCCATGGTTACCCGGAGGCACGATCACACCGAAGTCCTCACCCAAAACGAGCCCGGCCGCCTCGAGCTCGCGCTTGTAATCGAGCTCGTCGAAGAGCAGCGCGGCCGCGCCGGATGCGAGCTCGGCGCGCGCGTCGGCGCGCGTGAAGACCTCCTCCGCGGTCGCGAGCGGGTCGTGGGGAATGAGCGGCACGAGGCGATAGAGCACGCCCGCGGCGGCCTCGAGAAACTCGTTGGCCGCGCTGTCGTCGCACGCAAGCTCGAGCGCCCCGTAGAGCGAAAAGAAGTTGCCAGCGCGCAGGTTGTCGGTGCCAATGAGCACCGCCTGCACGAGCGGGACCAGCGCGCCCGGCTCGTTGAGCCTCGCGAGGGGCCTCTGGCCACAGAGCTCGAGCGCCGTGGCCAACGCGAAGAAGTCCTGCCAGGTCCAAAGCTCGGCGTCAGGAGGCGTTATCCCGCAACCCTCGAGCACATGCGCGTTGTAAAAGAGCGCGTTTAGCCTGTGCACCGCCACGGGCAACACGTATGTCTTACCGTCGAGGGGAGACACCGCTTGTTCCAGGACCTCGGGCTTCAAGACACCGAGCCATGGCCGCAAGACATCATCGAGCGGCGAGAGGAGATTTGAGCTCGCGGTGCCCGGCGCCGCCGTGGGGAGGAGAAAATCGACCCACCCCGTGGTGTAGTCGGCGGGCCATGCTGCCGCGCCAAAGATCCCATTTTTCATGCCGATCCCCGCGACCGGGATCTGCACGACATCTGGACCCTCGCCGCTCGCAAGGCGCGCGAGCAGATTCGCGGCGGCGCTCGTCGGGTACGCCCCCGCGGCGTGGTCGCCCTCGTCTCTCCACTCGACCGTTTGTGTAACCGTGTCGTCAGGGTAGACCGATTGATAGATGGCGACCACCTCGGCCAAGGCAGCGGCGCCCTCCCCTGCACCCGCGCTCGTCGCGATCTCGAGGCGATGGCTTACGGGCGGCTCCTCGACAGGAGGTTTATCGCTCCCGCACGCGCAGAGCGCGACCACGGCAAACACAGCGGACAACAGCGTCCTCGGCATGAATAATCTCCTCGTGCTTTTGCACAACAGCATAGCAAACGTGAACAAACATACCTCCGCCAAGACGCACGCGGCAACGCCTACCCTTGCACCCGACAGGCTTTAAGGAGGATATGGGCAGGGCAAGCTCGCAAGGAGAACAAAGATGAGAGCCTTTAAAATCATGCTCGTACTGGCGCTCATTGGCGCCGTCCTCGGCACCATCGTCGCCACCACCATAGGCTCGAGCGTCTTGGCCTGGTACCCGACGCCCGGCGCCTCGGTCATCGCCACCTGCCCGTGCTCGGAGCTGGCGAAGCAAGTCACCTCGCGCCTGGTGCGAGCCCAGCTCACGGGCGCCTCGATAGGCGCGGTGACTTTTATGATCGTTGGCGCCTTCGTTCGCGCGGCGCTCAAAAAGCGCAAGGCCGAGAAACAGGCCGCGCGCGCGGTGCCCGAGGAGAAAGAGCTATAGCTGCACGCCGATGGTCAGGTAGGCCATCTGATAGACGTCGCTGAAGGTCGCGTTGGTGTAGACGGGCGCGGTCTCACCAAGGTTGCTCGCCCCCTCGAACGTGGCGGAGAACTTCTCGAAGCGAGCCATGAGCCCGATCTCCAAAGGCGCGGGAAGAAACCGCAACCCGCCCTCCACGAGCATGCTCGAGCCCTTCTCCTGCGAAGTACCGATCTGCTCGCCTTCTCCTTGTACCTTGAGCATGGGCGAATAATGCCCGGAGACCACGACGGCCACCGCGCTCACGATGGGCCACGTCAACGTGGCTCCCGCATAGGGACCCGCGAGGCTCATGCTCGGAAACTCACCGGCGTCGAGCGGGAAATCGAAAAGGCTGTAACCGCCGCGGAGCTTGATATCGGCGGCCGTCTTCGAGTTCCAGAGCACGAACCGCAGCGATAGTCCTCCTCGCCCCCCGTATACGGTGCTCTTGATCGTATCCTCGCTATCTTGCACCACGGTGGACACCTGCGTAAAAATGCCCTCACCTTCAATCCCGATCCCCTCGTACCAGGAGCCGTCGCCGCCCAGCGCCATGGGGTAGAACTCGAGCTGCGCGATGCCGCCGGGCATGACCTTCTTGATCCCCGTATCGCGGGGCTCGTAAACGAGCGGGTCGGTGGCGGTGCTGTCGCTCACCTCGGCATTACGGAAGAACCCGAAGCCCCCTAAGCGCAAGACAAAGCCTGGCCGAACGCGCGCGCGCGTCGAGCGCTCGATGATCGGAGGCGGTGGCTCCTCCGGCGCTATCACCACGGGCAACGGCTCGGGCTCGGGAGGAGGCGGGGGCTCCTCGGGTGGCGGCGCGGGCGCTACGGGCTCGGGCGCCATGGGCGGCTCGGGGATCGGCTCTTCGGCCACGGGCTCGGGGACCGGCACTGGCGCCAGATGCGGCTTCAAATCGCCGACCATCTGATCGGTGATGTTGCGGGTGATCGTACGTCCCTTGAGCTCATAGGTCTGCGTGAAGATTTTCTCCCCGGTCTCTATCGCGACCAAAGAAACGACGGCGCTGTTCACCGTTCGCCGCCGCTTGCCCTCGGTGACACGCTCAGCGACTCCCTGGACGACGATCACGTGCGATAGCTTGAGCTCACGACCAACGGCCATCATCCCCTCGGTCGTGGCGAAGTCTTTGAGCTTGACCTTGGCCTTGCGCGCGGCCTTGCGATATCCCCGGAAAGGCACCACCGTCGCCTGATCGCGCAGCGCCCTCTCGATCTTCTTGAGCTGCGCGTTGAGCTTGGGGCCGGGCTCCGCGCCAGGAACGACCGCGACCGTGGCGGACGGCTTTTCCTGCGCGTGCGTGCTCGCGGGGCCGGTCAAGACGACTAACGTAACGACGAAGAGACAGGAGGTAAGACGGATCATGCACAGCTCCCGGGGCAAGTGGGCCTATTTTAACCCGTAAGTGTCGGCGAGCGCAAAAGTATTGCCGATATCACCACAACGAGCCGCGCCGCCTGTAGCGCTGATAAAGCGCGAAGCTCAAAGGCGCGAGCCCGAGGCAGGCGAGGTTTATCCCCCAGGCGCCGAGCGGCGCCGGGATCTTGTGAGACAAAGCCAGGAGCCGAAAGACATAGGTAAGAGACAACAAGAAGCTCACCGCCAAGACCCCGACGCCCATATTGACGGCCAAGGACCTGCGCCGGTTAGCGTCGAGCGACCAGGGCACGACCAAGAGGAACATGAGCAACGCCGTGAGCGGGTGGGCGGCGCGGCCATGCAGCTCGATGGCGAAAGGTGCCACATCGAGCCCGGCCTTGGCCCGCCTGCTCCGAAAGCTCATGATCTCCGCGCTACGCATCGACGAGGCATCGCCTATGACCTCGATGAGGTCCTTCGGCCCGACGCCGAGCGCGAGCTCTTCGATCTCGCGCGAGGTGCTCCTCGCGCCATCGACGCGATATTCACGCGCGCGCTCGAGCCACCAGGAACCATCGCGAAAGAACATCCTCGCGGCGTCGGTCACCGACGCGACGAGCCCCTCGCGCAAACGATAGATCACGACGTCGCCGAAGCTCTCGCTCGCATAGTCATAACTCGGCAAGTAGAGGAGCAGCTCGCCCTCACGAAACCACTGCGTGTGTCGATCGTAATAGCGACCAAAAGGTTGCCCCGTGGGCATGGGCTCGCGCCGCTGCAGCTTGTCGAAGCGGGCGCGCGCACGCGGCACGACCACCTCTCCCACGACACCTCCTACGAGCGCGACGAGCAACACCACCGCGGCGAAGCCCGAGGCGATGCGCCGCGCGCTCACTCCCGCCGCGAGCACCGCGAGCACCTCGCCGCTTCGCGCGAGCAGCGTCCCGGCGACGATGGTGGCGAGCAGGCAGGCTACGGGGAAGACCATGTGACCGAACTCGGCCGCGGCGTTCAAGGCCAAAGAGAGCGCCCCCGCGTCTTGGCGCGCCAGATAACCGGCGTTCTCCACCAAGGTGGTCGCGACCACGATCACCACGAGCCCCCCTTGCACGAGCAGCACCACGCCGAGGTAATAACGGGCGAAGTAGAGAAAGAGCTTCATATGGCGCTCCGTCGCAAGCGCAAAAGGAGCACGAGCAGCGCCACCGCGCCGATGAGATTCGGCAGCCACGCGGCGAGCACGGGCGAGAGGGAGCCGGCCCGCGCCGACAGCTCCGCCGCCCGGCCGATGTAGTAGTAGCCCCCGATGATACCCGCGCTGTACAAGAACCCCCGCGCGCGCGCGCCGCCGCCGCGCTTGCACCCGAGCACGACCGCGAGCAACGAGAAGATCACCGTCGCGAGCGGCAAAGCCAGCTTGCGGTTGAAGACGATCATGGAGAGCGCGCGCTCCTTCGCCAGGCGCTCTCGGTCGTGCGCCTCCGCCCACAAGGTGGAGAGCTCTTTCTCTTGCACCGTCTGGAGCGTCTTGGCCTTGTTGTTCACGAGCTTGCCGACGTCGAGTCGATAGTGGCTCCGCGCGAACTTCATGACGCGATGCTGACTGTTCTCCTTGTGCTCCACCACCACCACGCCGTCCTCGAGGTCGAAGACGAGATCGCGCGCTTTTTGCCCGCTCAAGATCTTGCCGCGCCGCGCCGAGATCACGAGCGGCCGCGCAGCATCGCGTTGATCGGCGAAGACCACCTCTTGCAGCTCCTCTCCTCGCTTCTCCTTGGCGAAGAAGGTGACCCCCGGTACCCACTGGTTGAACTCGCCCGTACGCACCCCCGAGGCCAACGCCCGCTGAGCGCTGCGCGCCATCAGGTCGCGCAAGCCCCGCACCCCCCACGGCTCACCAACGACGAGAAAGACCCCCGACACCAACGCCAAGACCATCCCGACCAAAAGCGGCACCCGCAACAAGACATAGGGGCTGATCCCCGTCGCGGACATCGCGACGACCTCTCTGTCAGAGGAGATGCGCCCCACCGCGAGCAAGGTCGCGAAAAGACAGCTCGCCGGGATGAGCAGCCCCATGAGCGGCGGTAACGAGAACATCAAGGCTTGCAAGATCTCGGCCGCGCCGACCCCGAGCCCCGTCACCGAGTCGGAGACCTGAAGCACCTGACCGAAGGCGACGATGACGAAAAACAGACCAATCCCTACCGCGAAGGGCAAAGAGATCTCACGCAGCAAGTAGCGGTCGAGGACGCCCACGGTTCAGCTTTAGTAGCGCAACCAACAGGGCAAAACCAGCCGCCCGCGCCGAGATCAAGAAGCGGAGCTCTCGGCCATGAGCTTATGCACCGCTTCCTCGATCACGCTCAGGCTCACGGGCTTCGGCAGGCGATGCGGATGCGCGATATCACCCGAGGCGCTCATCACGATCACCGGCTTTGTGCACTCCGCGAGCACCCTCGCGCCACCGCCGTCGGGCATGGCCCAGTCGGTGATGACAATGTCGGCTTGCTCATAGAGCGCGCCGGCCAAGGCAGGGCTCAGCGCCGTCAACACCCGCCAGCCGAGCCCCCCGCTAAGAGCCCTGGCCAAGGTGCGCAACACGATGGCGTCGTCGTCGATCAACAAAATCGTAGGTTTCTGCGCGGTCATACTTCCCCCGTAGCTTTATATTTACACCGTAACACCCATAGTTATTTTTTGTCACGAAAATAGCAAGAGAATTAGCGCTTTTTCGCCCTAGCCTCGTCGTATCCAGAGCACGGGCGCCGCCCAGCGGATCTTCACACCGACTATCTCCGAAGCGCGATAAGAGACGAGTGTATACAGATCTTGCCCCGGGCCCGGGATGATACGCTTGATGTAAGTAGGACCATCGAGGACCTGCACCACGCAGTCTCGATATAAGCACTTCTGCGAATCGAAGTTGTCGGTGGGGACGTAGAACAGGTAATCTCCCTCACGGTACACCGGCCACATCGACTCGCCGCGCACCTTGACCGCGACGGCGTTGAGAACGCCGGGGGGAGGCTCGAGCGACTCGAGGTCGCCATCATCGTAGTTGAAGATCTTCTCGCCCGCGCCCACGTGACCTACGAGCGGAACACCCGCCACGGCGTCGGCAAGCTCGGGCATGAGGTCTATCGGACGACACTGGAGCGCCTTGGCGATGCGGATCATCCACTCGGGATCGAGCCCCGTCTGCCCCGATTCCAAGCGACCATAGTGTTGTTTGCTCGTGCCCACCAGCTCCGCGGCCGCGGTCTTGGTGAGCTTTAAGAGCTGTCTTCGTTCAGCAATTCGGTTTCGCATCGGACCTGGAGTATTGAAGGATATCTCAGCGCAAGTCAGTCACGAATGAAGTGATAATGAATCACGCTTATTACCATGAAAAACCGCGGGCGCGAAAGGTTGGCTAACAAGCCTCCCTCTCACGCCCGCTTAAGTTTACCAAAACGCAAGAATCAACGGGACTTAGTAGTCCATCCCGCCGCCCATGCCCGGCGGCATACCGCCACCGCCGTGCTTCTCTTCCTTCTTGGGCTTCTCGGCCACCATGCAATCCGTAGTCAGCATGAGCGAAGCCACCGACGCCGCGTTCTGCAACGAGGTGCGTACCACCTTGGTGGGATCGACTACGCCCATGTTGAGCATATCGCCATAATCTTCGGTTTGAGCGTTGTAGCCAAAATTCTTGTCTTTCGACTCGCGCACCTTTTGCAAGACGATCGACGCATCAACGCCGCCGTTGGTCGCGATCTGCCGCAGCGGCTCCTCGATGGCGCGCTTGATGATATTCACGCCGAACTGCTGGTCGCTGCCGCTGACCTTGAGACCATCGAGCGCCGGGAGCGCGCGCAACAAAGCCACGCCGCCGCCGGGGACGATGCCCTCCTCCACCGCGGCCTTGGCGTTGCGGACG
>CAYXQW010000028.1:0-14037 GCA_964466695.1 uncultured Bdellovibrionales bacterium | reverse complement strand
GAGATGAACCTGAAGGACGTCGAGCGGTCGCTGATCGCCGAGGCGCTCGCCAAAAACCAGGGCAACCGCGCGCTCGCCGCCCGCGAGCTCGGCATCGACCCGAGCACGCTCTACCGGAAGATCCAGCGCTTCGGTATCGAGCCTCCCGAAAAGGACGGGCGCGGCCAAAGGAGCTCGAGCTCTTGGCAAGATATGCGCAAGCAGTGATAAATCGCCGTAGGGCAGCTTTGGTCTTTGCCGCACGGCGCCAGCCCCGGGAGGAATCGATGCTCGAGCTTAGCTACCGCACGTTACTTATGAGAGCCCCGGCGCTCCTTTTGCCGGCCTTGTTCTTCGCGGGGTGCGCGGGGGTAGTGGATATGAGCATGCCTGGCTTGATCGGCCAGCAGCTCGTAGTCGAGGCCCCGTTCGAGGACTCGAAGGAGATCGCGCGCAAGGCACTAGAGAAGACCGGCTTCTCGATCGCCGAAGAGCGGAGCCTTTCCGAAGACACCTGGTACGTAATCGGCACGCTCTCTATGAGCTTCCAGAGCAACGGACAGCTCTTGCGCGTCACCTTGAAGCGCCTGAGCCCAAAGGCCACCCTGGCTTACCTCTACAGCGTCCGCAAAATCGCCACCAACCTGACCGAGGACCTCGACGGCGTGCGTCGTTGCTTGATCGTCAACCTCCACATGGCGACGCTCGAGCAACAAGGGAGGATATGATGTTCCGACGCGCGGCGGTGATTTCTCTCCTGTTGACCACGAGCGGGTGCTTCTCCCTCGCCGGCCTGTCTACCCGCAGCGAGGCGCGCCTGGACACACGCGAGGCCTTGACGCTCACGGCCGCCAAGCTAAGGCCCGCAAGCCCGGCGCCGCGCTGGGAGCGGCTGCTCTCCGAGCCGGAGGTCGACGTGATCGTCGAGCTCCCCGCAAACAAGGTGCTCATCGGCACCGTGGGCGTGGAGGTGACCGACAGCTATACGGTCGCCGTCTATCAACCTCGCCTCGGGCCCTATCTCTGCGTCGACTCGGGCACCGGGCAGATCCTCTGGGAGCACGCGCGCGACGGCACGTTGGATGATCACTACGATGTCTTGGCCACGACCCCGAGACTCATCATCGATCATCGTGGCCCACGAGGGCGCACCCTGTCCGGGCTCGAGATCGACTCCGGCAACGAGAGCTGGTCACGCGCGATCGCCGAAGGCGCCGAGGTGATCGTGGCCGAGAAGGAGGGGCTTCTGATCATAAGTGGAGACGCCGAGGCGCCGCTGTTCGCCATCGACGCGGCCACGGCCGAGCGCCGATGGACGGCGAAGGAAGAGCAGCCATGGGCCGGGGCCACGTTGATGATCCACGGCACGACCCTCTTCGAGCTCGGGGAGCGAGTGCGCGCGCGCACGCTCCTCGGCGGTGAGAAGCTGTGGTCGAGCTCGAAGCTCGGGATAAACGCGGGCGTGGCGGCGCCGCTCGTCGTGCAAGACAAGCTCATCGTCGCCTCGAACGAGGCGGTCATCTCTCTCGACCTCTCGTCGGGGTCCACGCGCTGGCATAAGCGCCTGTCCAAGCTCCCGTTGGCGAACGTGGTCTCTGGCTCGACCCTGGTCTCTTATCTCTCCGCGGGCCCGAACGAGGATCGCCTGGTCGCGCTCAACCTCAAGAACGGAAGCCTCTTGTGGGAGAAGCCGCTCAAGGAGGTCGCCTTGAGCGCCGCGGTAGCGTCGGGTAATCGCCTGGCCTTCACCACGGCGAGCACCTTCGAGCTCTGGGACCTTCTCTCCGGGAGGGTCATCGCCTCTCACTCCTTACCGGGTCTGGTTTTGCTCGAGCGGCCAGCGGATCACGTCGTCTTTCGCGACGGGCAGGTGGTCTACGTCTCCGATCGCGCGGTCGGCGCCTTTCGCGCCAGCGATGGTGCTCCGGTCTACGACTATCCCTTGAGAGGGGTCGCCGACTTCTCTCCCACGGTCATCGCCAAGACCGTGCGATACCTAAAAGCGAAGCAAGGGGTGAGCTCCCCCGCGACACCGCCGGAGAAAATCTCAGCCGTCTCCGAGCTCGCCGCGCCGGCGAAGGCGGAGGCTATCTCCGCGCGCCAATGGGCGAACCTCCTCGCGAGTCGCCAAGATGTCTCGAGCCAAACACAGCTCAGCGCGCTGCAAAGCGCTCATCGGGCCGAGGTGACGGCGGCGAGGACGGAGTTCGCGGTCGCGGCCGGCGCCGCGGCGGGCGCCGTCATCGGCACCTTCATCTTCGCGGCGCTCGACGAATTGAAACAGGAGGCCGTCGAGACCTACCTCGAGCGCCGCGAGGCGGCTTTGGCGATCGCCATGAGATCCTACAGGGAGTCGGTCGTGGGGTTTTATCACCTGCGACCTGTCCGGCTCCACCTCGGCGACGGGCTCCTCGTGATCGATCTCCGCGACGGCTCATGGTGCGAGCTGCCGGTCTCTCCTTACGACGGGATGGTGGGGGAGTACGCGCTCCTCGGCGCGCAGCCGGCGAAAGTGATCGCGAATCAGCTCATAACCAAAGGGATCACGCTCGACCCTGAGAGCTTTGAAGTAGACGAGCTCTCGGTCGGGGTGACGACGGTCAAGCGCTCGCTTTTCGCCTTTACGCTCGACGAGCTACCGATGGAGACGGCGCGGCGTTACCAGAGCCAGACCCAAGGTCGCACCATCTTCCCGGAAGAGGTCACCCCCTGAGCGTCAAAACACCCCGACCGCGAACTGCACGCTGTAGGTAGACTCGCCGCGCAAGGGCTCGGCCGCAGGATTGAAGCCGACGTCCAGGCCGATGGGGCCGGCCGGGGTGCTGTAGCGGAGCCCCACCCCTGGGTTTATACGCAGGCGCACGTTCTCGTAGGCGAGGCGGGTGAGCCAGAGGTTGCCGGCGTCCACGAACATATTGAACAAGATCTGACGCCCGACATAGATGCGCCACTCGACCTTGAAGAGCGCGAAGTGATCGCCGCCCGTCGGCATCGGCAACACCAACTCGCCGTCCACCTCCTCCGCGTACGCGCGGTTTCGCCAAACGCAGTGACCCGGCAGACCCTCGAGGCCTTGTGATGGATCGGTGAGCACGCACACGTCGTCGGGCAGCATGGCCGACTCGGCAAAGCCGCGCATGGTGGTGCTGCCGCCGAGATAGAAGCGCTCGTCGAGCGGCAGCGTGCCGTCGAGCACCGTGCCGCCGCGCGCCGACAAGGCGAGCACGGTCTTGCCGAGGGGGACATATCCCTGGAGGCTCGCCTCGAGGGTAGTAAAGGAGATGGGCAGCCAGTCTTGCGAGCCGAGCGTGGTGATGTTGCTCGAGGAGCCGGGCACGCGCGCGGCGCCCGTGCCGTAGATCAAGCGGGCGTTCGCGAGGAGGCCGCGACGCGGCTCGAAGATGTTGTCGCGAAGATCGAGGGTTATCGAAGGCCCGAGCTTGAGCAGGGCCCTAAGGCCCTCGTCGACGCGGCGGCGGTATGGGGTGGAGTTGAGCAGCGCCGTCTGGCAGTCGCCGCCCTGGCTGTCGGCGCGGGAGAAGCACGTGAGGTTGGTGAGCGAGAGCTGCGGGTCGATCGAGAGGCTCAGGCGATCGAAGGCGATCGTGTCCACGCCGAAGATCACCCGCGCGGCGTCGAGCGAGTACGAGATGGCGTTCTGGCGCTCGCCCACGAGGTCGAAGCGCGCGCCGGTGTCGAGCGGGTAGGAGAAGAAGCGCGGCGAGCGCAGGCCCACGCGCGCCTCGACCTCGGTGCGCTCGCGCAGATCGAAGTCGTCGTAGCGCTCGGCGAGCAGGTCGCCATAGTCGCCGTAGAAGGTGAAGAAGGTCTTCCGATTGAGCTTGAGCGAGAGGTTTAGGCCCGTGGCGGTGCCGAAGAGGTTCAAGTGCGAGTAGACGATACGCAGGCGCGGCCCGTCGGCGGTCGAGACCCCGGGCCAAAGCTCGAAGGCCTGGCGCGGGCGCTCGGTCACCTCGGCCACCACGTCCTTGCGCTCGGCGGGCGTCTGTTCGTCTACCAGCCGCACGCGCACGCTCGAGAAGACCCCGAGGGCGTCGATGGCGCGCTGGTCTTGCAGCGCCTGGCTCAGCCTATAGGGCTCGCCCACGCGGAGCTCCATGCGGCTCTCGATGAGGTCGGTGCGGGTGTGGCGATTGCCCCGGATGATGATGGTCTCGACGCGAACCTCGGGGCCCTCCTCGATCGTGAAGGTTATATCCGCATCGCCCTCGCGCCGGACGACGCGCGTGCTCACCCGCGCGTAGAGATAACCGCTGTCGCGGTAGCGGCGGAGGATCGAGAGGCGCGCCTCCTCGACCCCCGCCTCCGAGAACGGCGCCCCGGCAAGCGGCACGCTCGCGCTCTCGTCCTCGGCGTCGCGCTTGCGCTGCGCGAGCTCCTCGAAGAGCTCCAAAAACTCCGCCCGCGTCATAGCCTGCTCGCCTTCGAAGTCGAGCGCCCGCACGACGGTCTTCGACCCCTCGAAGATCGGCACCAAGACCCGCGCCCGCGCGCCGCTTTGCTCGAGCTTGGCCGGACCTAAGCGCGCCTCGAGGTAGCCGCGATCGCGGTAGGCGGCGTTGATGCCCTCGAGGGCTTTCTCGTAGAGCTCCTCGACGAAGCGCGCGGTCGGAGGGAGCCACGAGACCTCGTCCCCTCGCCCATCGCCATGCAAGGCTTTTAGCTCGGCCGCGCTCATGGGCTGAAAAGAGCCGTCGTCGCCGAGCTCTTGCAGCAAGACGCCTTCTACCTGCCGCCGCAACACGCTCTCGCTAAAGACCTCGGCGCCCGTAAAGACGATGTCGCCCACCACCGGCCGCGCGCCCTCGGTGATGCGAAACAGGTAGCGCTCGACCCCCTCGCGATCCACCGCGCCGCGGCCCGTAACCTGGGCCTCGTGGTAGCCGAGGCGGCGGTAGGCCTCGGTGATGCGCCGCGCGTAGAGCTCGAGATCGCCCGGCTGCAACGAGCCGTCGGCGTTCGGCCAGAGCGCGAGGAGCGCGCGGTCGGCGAGCGCGTGGTTACCCGAAAAGTGCACGGACACGCGCCGGTTGGCGGTGATCGAAAAGCTCACCTCGCCCCCATCGTCGTCGCTCTCGACGCGCGGCCGCGCGACCACGGCATACGCGAAGCCGCGCGTAAGATAAGCCGCGAGCAGCCGCTCGCGATCGCGCTCTACCTGCTCGAGGTCGAGCACGCCGCCCTCCCGGGTGAGGATGAGCTTTGCAAGGTGGTGCTCGGCGAGGCGCGGCTCGCCTATAAACTCCACCGCGCGCACCAGGCGCGCTTGTCCCTCGTCTACCCGGATCGAGATCTCGACGGCCCCAGGCTGCACCTCGAAGCTCGTGACCTCCACCTCGGCGCGGGGAAAGCCCACGCGGGCGAGGAAATCTCGGGCGCGCGCGCGGAGCTGCTCTTGCGTGCGCCGCTCGATGTCGCCGCCCTTTTGGAGGCGCAGCGCCTCGCGAAAGTCGCGCTCGCGCACGTGTGAGAGGCCGTCTATCCGCAAGACCGAGAGCTGCCGCACGTGCTCGAGCACGAAGGAGAGCGCCACGGCCGAGCCCCGCGGCTCGACGTAGGCGTCCACCTTCGAGAAGCGACCGAGCGCGTAGAGGCGCTTGATGGCCGCGTTCACGTCCGCGCTCGAAAGCAGGTAGCCGGGGTAGATGCCGACGAGCTTTTTGAGCTTGGCCACCTGCTCGCCTTCGGGCGCCTCGATCACGATCTCCACGACGGGCTTCTCGAGGTGCGGCGCGATGGGGTCACGCGCGGGCAGCACGGCGAGCATGGCGGCAAAGAGGCAGAGCACTACTGAAATTCCCAGCGCAGTCGCAAGTCCAGGCCAAGGTCACCGAGCTGCGCCTCGCTGCCGGTGTTCCAGCTCCCGAGCAGCGTTGCGAGCTCGTTCATCTTATAGGCCACCGCGAAGGCCTGGTCATCCTCGCCGTCGAGCGCGCGCGAGTAGGTGAGCTGCAGCCGCTCGCCGAGCTCTTTACCCACGACCACGCGCGGGGTCGTGCGCTTGCTCCTCTGCGACCAGCCCGAGGAGATGCGCAGCTCGTCGACGATCGGCAAGATGCGGCGCACCTGTTGATCCAATCCCGACACCGTCCACAGCGCGTCGATGCCGCTCGTCGCCAGACGATCCGAGAACGCCCCGTCTTGCTGCGCCCCGCGCAGATCGCGCAGGCGCAGGCCGAACTGCAAGCAAGCGAGCACGTCCTGCGGCACGACCGGGCCATTCTCGTCGGTGCCGCTCGGCACGACGTTATAGCCGTCGGAGCTGCCCACGACGGCCACCGCGATCCGCATGCCGCAGGCCGAGGTGGTGGCGGCGAGATCGAACTCGGCCGCGATCTTGTGCTCGTCGGTAAAGAGGATCGAGGCGCGCTCGACCTCGAAGACGTTGTCTTGATAGCGCGCGCGCGCCCAGAGCGGCGCCACGCTACCGACGAGCCCCACGCGCTCGCCGGTGATGACGAGGTCGGCGTGCAGCTCGGCGTCGAGCACCGGGCTCTGCACGAGCACGCTGTCCTTCGCCCGGATCTTGACGTTCAAGCCCACGGCGTCCTCGCTCGCGAGGGCGGGCACCGCAAGCGGCGGCGCGCCGCGCTTGGGGATGAGCTCCTCGAGGTCGATGTTGGCCGTATAACGCAGCGACTCGAGCTCGAGCTCACCGCGAAGCTGCAAGCTTTGCGGCGCGCCTTGCAGGCGCAGCTCGCCGGAGAGGGCGAGCTTTAGATCCGGATCGGGCCGCAGCCCCACGTCCCGCAGCGTCGCGCTCAAGTCGACATCGAGCGCATGCCCGCGCGGCCAGGTCACCTGCCCGCCGACCGCGAGCTGCCCGCCGCCCACGCGCCCGGTGAGCCGCTCCACCGTGAGGCTGCGACCGCGCAGCACGAGCCTCCCCTCGGTCTCCTCGATGGCGATGCCCCGCGAGCGCGAGCGCACAAGACCGTCTTCGAGCCGCACCTCGCCTACGAGATACGGATCGCTCACCGTGCCCGAGAGCGAGAGGTCGAGCTCCAAGTGTCCGCGGCTCATGGCGAAGTCGGCGAACCCGAGGCGCGCCGACTCGAGCTCCGCCACGCCGCGTAGCCCAACCGCGAGCGCGCCGCTCGCTGCGACCTCGCCGCGCAAGGTCAAGCTGAGCCCGACGCCTTGGAGCGTAAAATCAGAGACGCGCAAGGCCCCGCCCACATACTGCAAGCGCAGCGGGCTCAAAGGCGCCATCGCCACCCCGAGCGCCGTTATCCGCGCCCGCTCGATGACCGCGTCGGCCTCGATGCTCTCTGGCCGCATGAGCTTGCCCTGCGAGAACAGGCTGCCCGTAAGCACCGCCGAGACGCCGTCGATCCCGGGGAGGAGGTGCGCAAGCTCGAGATCTGCGAAGCGTATGAGCGCGCTGTAGGGCACCTCCTCGGCGAGGAGCGCCTTGGCCTCGATACCTACGGCGCCGCCGTGGGTGGTGCCAGAGAGGACGAGTTCGCCCTTCGTAAATTCGCCCACGAGCCGCACGGGGCCGAGCGCGCGCTCGTAGGCCGCAAGATCCTTGGACCAAAGCTCGGCCCGCCCGCTCAACGCCGCGACGGATCCTGCGAGCGCGGCCGTGCCCGAGAGCGCGCCCGTAAGCTCGCCGCCGCCCATGACCTTTGCGAGGCTTTGCGCGGGGACCAAAGAGAGCTCGGCTGCGAGCGTGAGCTCCCCGCCCGATGCGAGCGTGGCCTCGGCTGCGATCGAGCTTTTGCTCGTGCGGGTCGCGAGCTTTAGCGAGAGGGTCTCTTGCTCCCCCGCGTACGCCACAAAGAGCGAGAGCGCGCCGAGCTCGGCGCCGCTTATGGCGAGACGCGGCCCTTCGAGCGCAAGCTCGAGGTCGGGCGCGGCGAGGGTGCCGCCGAGCGTCGCCGTGGCCGAGACCTCGGCGTCGACGAGGTCGCGCCCCCCGTCCAGAAGCCCGATCGTGGCCAAGAGCTCGGCGAGCGCCGCGCCCGTGAGCGTGACCTCGCCGCGCGTACCGATGCCCTCCGCGCCGAAGTCGAGGCTCGCGTCGGCCACGAAGGTCCCCCCGGCGTGACGCCCCTCGAGCCTCCTCGCGGTGAGCACCAGCTCATCGAAGACGAGCCCGCCGCGCACCTCGCCGATGGCGTAGCCCGCCGCCGAGAAGTCTCGAAGATCGAGCGCGCTCGTTATCAAAAGCCGCGTAAAGGGCCCGCTCACGGTGGCGGTGAGGCTGCCCTTACCCGTAAAAGCCAAGCCGGCGATGTCACCGATCTCGGCGAACGAGAAGCTCGGGCTCGTGTACTCGAGGTGCATGCCGAGCGGCTCTTCGAGAGGAAAGCGCGCCCGTATCCGACCGGCCGCCTCGCCGCGCACGAGCGCGAGGTCGTCGAAGGAGACCGCCTCCTCGTCGATCGCGACCTCGCCTGCGAGCGTGGTCGGGCCCAAATGCAGCATGGTCTCGGCCCCGGCCGCGCGGAAGCTTTGATCGAGCACGCGGAAGTCCGTGACCAAGAGCTCGGTGCCGAGCTTAAAGCCGAGCGGCGCGAGCGCGCCTCGCACCGCGACGTCACCTTTTATCCTGCCCGCGACGAACGCCCCCTCGAGGCCCGCAAGCTCGAGCACGACGGGCAGCGAGACCTCGTCGAGCGCGAGCTTGGCGGTCACGGGGAGGGCGCCCGCAAGCCCGAGCGTCGCGCGGCCCGTGACGCGGCCGGCCTCGAGGCCCGTGAGCGAAAGCGCCAAAAGCTCGAGCTTGTCGCGAGAGAGCGTAAGATCGCAGGCGAGCTCTCCTACGAGCTTGCCGGCGACGGCGAGGTCCGCGATGCTCAGCCGCCCGGCTGCCCGCAAGTCCACGAGGGGGCCTTCGACCTCGAGCGTAAGATCGGCGAGCCCGTCTAGGCCCGTAAGCTCGGGCAAGTGCACAAAGAGCGGCGCGAGCGGCCCTCGCAGAGCGAGCGCGAGCTTCGCCCGCGGCGCGGGCAAGAGAGCGAGCGTGCCCTCGCCCGAGAGCCGCGCCGCCCCGAGGCCGAGCGTAAAGGCGTCGAGCTCGATGGCCCGCGGGCGATCGAGCGTGCCGAAGAGCCGCGCCGTAAGCTCGAGAAAGCCCGTGCTCTCGCGCCCGGCGACGACCACGCGACCCGCGCCCACCCGCAGGCGTAGATCTCTTCGCCCCTCGCCGACCGGCCGCAACGAGACCTCGACCTCGCTAAGCGAGAGCTGCTCGTCGCCGCGCGTAAGCTCGAACGCAGCGTCACGCACGATGAGCGTCTTGATGTCCACGCCCGCACCGGCGCCGCCGCGCTCCTCGTCGGCCGTGCCCGCAAAGAGCGATCTCGCGGCCAGGAGATCCACCTTGGCTAAAAGCCCGTCGACCTCGAGGCGGCTTATCACGAAGGCCCCCGTGGCGGCCGGCCAAGGGTCGATGGCGGCGGCGACGCGCGCGACGCCGAAGGTGGGCGAGGGCTGACCGGGGAGGGACGCCGCCACCTCGAAGAGGAGGACGCGCGGCGGCCAAAGCTCGAGCTTTAGCGAGCCTATCCGCAAATCCACGTCGAGGCGCTCGGCCGCGAGGCGCTCGAGATAGGCGCCGAGGCGCCCGGCCACCTCACGGCTTTGGAGCAAGAGGGCTACGCCGGCGAGGACGCCGGCGAGCAAAGCGAGCAAGATGGAGAATCGGCGCCACACGCGAGTCTTTACGTAGCCGAGCTACCCTCGCCGCGCCAAGGGCGAAGCGACTCCTACCAGGAGTACTTGGCTTCGTAGTCAGGGAGCTGCATGCTCGCCGGCATGTCGTCCGGCGTGAGCTGCACGAGCCCCTCACCTTCGGGCGTCACCGTGTAGAGGTGCGCGAGAGCGTCTTCGCCCTCGCGGCCGATGAAGGCGATGCGACCGCCGTCGGGCGCCCAGGCGAGGTTCCAAAGGCCGGTGATGGTCTCGCCGCTCACCGCCGTGCCCGCGCCCGCACCGGGGGTGGCGACGAACAAGCTCAAGCTGCCGCTGCTGCTGCTCTGGCCAATAAAGGCCGCGCGGCCGTCCGCCGCGAAGGCGAAGGTCTGGCCGCACTCGGCGACGCCGCTAGCAGCCTTGACGCAGACGTTGCCGTGCAAGACCGAGGCCGCCCCGCCGCCTTCGGGCACGACATAGAGCTCACCGCGGTGGCTCGTGCCGTCTATCTTCGCGGTGTTGTAGAGGAGAAGCTCGCTCGTAGGCGACCACTCGAAGCCGGCGACCTCGAAACCAGTACTTGGCCCGGCGGAGACCGCGGTGCAGGAGCCTTCGCCGCTCGGCGACGCGAGGTAGAGCCGGTAGCCCGGCACCGTCTGATCCGCATTCGAGCGATAGGCGATCATGCCGCCATCGGGTGCCCACGCGGCGTCGCGCGACTTTTCTTCGGCCTCAAGATCGCAGCCGACCTGCGCGGGGCTCCCTCCGCTCGTGGGGTTATAGACGTAGACCTTGGCGATAGTGACGTCAACCGGATCGCCGCCGCCAAAGAGCAAGATGGCGTCTGCCGCCACCGGCTGCCAGGCGAGAGAGAGGGGGGTATTGGAGGAGTTGTGCACGAGCGTGGCGATGGGGTCGCCGGCGATGCAAGCCTCTCCCGGGGTGCCGAGGCGCAAGCCGTAAGCTGAGCCGCTCGTGTTCTCGAAGAAAGCGAGATGCGCACCGTCGGGCGACCAGGCGTAGAGCTGGTGGACCTTTGCACCGCAGCTAATCTTGGTGGGGGCGACGCCGCCCGCGACGGGGACGGTGTAGAGCTCGAACTTGTTCAGCGTATCTTGTGCGCCAAAGAAAGCTAGCAGATCGCCACCCGGGGCCCAGGCTAAACTCATAACTTTAGACGATGTGACGACAGATTCATCCGGCTGATCGAGCCGCACCCGCAAGGTGCCGTCGGGACGCACCACGTAGAGCGCGCTCATGGAACCCCCCGTCGCGATGAAGGCTATGCGTGAGCCATCCGGCGACCAGGCGTAGTCTCCCACCTCCGCGGCCGCCTCGAAGAGCGTGCCCGAGACCTCGCGAGCGGGCTCGCCATCTATGAGGCTCACGACGAAGAGCGCCACCGGCGAATCGGCGTCCATCTGGGCCTTGAAGGCCACGCGCGTCTTGTCCGGCGAGAGCGCAAAGGAGGTGATCCCGGTAGCAGCGTCGCGGGTGGCGGCGAGGGGCATAAAGCCCGAACCATCGGCGCGGGCGCGGAAAAGACCGCTTTTAGGTGAGGAAGAGACATACACCGGCGCCAAGAACACGAGCCCTTCGAAGTCGCTCTCACGCGGGGCGCAGAAGAGCTCGCTCGCCGCGAGCTCGGCCTCGGCGAGCACACCGTCGCCGTTTGCGTCCACCCCCGAGGTGATGAGCGTCGAGCCGAAGGGGCATTCTTCCGAGGGGGGCAGGCTGGTGACGTTGACGAGGCCGCTTGGCGGCCGGCAGATGACGGAGGTCACGGCCACCTCCTCGGCGTCTAACGTACGGTTGCGGTTTTGGTCGGGGCCAGTCTCGACCCGCACGCCGCCGGCCTCGCAATCCGCTCCCGCGGCGAGGTCGGTGGTGACGAGCAAAGTCTGAACGCCCGCGCGCCCTCGATCTCCTTGACAGCCAGCGAGCGCGACCGCTACAAGCACCACCACCGCCAAAACCGACCTCTGCCAAGCCAGCTTCATCTCCTGCCTCCATAATCAATTGCGCCTGTAGCGCTAGCGTTGCCTCCCCCAAATCAGCTCCGAGGCAAGATATGCAGCCCGATTTCTCGAGGTCAATATATATTTCGGCGTCACGCGGTCTTGGCCGCTCCCGCACGGTCGCGGTTTTGCTAGATGGTGATGGCCGAGGCGAGCCCACAGAACCGCGACCGTCATGGGTGGAGCTCAACAAAAAACGTTGCCACATACCACAAATGTGGCTACAATTTACTTCGTGACTCTCGACGCCCTGCCCAATTCCTTCTCTCACAACTTCGCCCAAGCGAGTGGCTTGTCGGCGCGCCGTCTTCACGGGCTCGTCGTCGACGGGTCCTTGGAGCATCTGGGTCATGGCCTCTATCGCAAAGCTGACGCTCCACCCGCCGACCTCGACCTGATCGAGATAGCGCTGCGCGCATCGGACGCGACGCTCTGCCTGACCACCGCCTTGTCGCACCACGATCTCACTGATCTCATCCCGGCCACGATCGATGTCGCCTTACCGCGCTCACGACGTTCACCGAAGGTCCGCGCCCCCATCCGATGGCATCGCTTCCACGAGGACACTTTCGACGTTGGTCGTGAAACCATGGAAGTAGACGAGGGCCTGTCCATCGGCATTTACAGCGCCGAGCGCAGCCTCATCGACGCCTTCCGGCTACGCCACCAAGAGGGCGATGAAATGGCCATCGAGGCTCTTCGGCGGTGGCTCACGCGGCCAAGGGCAACGCCTGCCGACCTTCTCGCAATGGCCAGGAGCTTCCCCAAAGCCGCGCCCTCGCTGCTGCACACGCTCAGGATCCTCTCGTGAAGCCGAAACCCACCCACATAGACCTCGCGGGCTCGCGCTATCTCGCGCTCCAACGTCTCGCTCGAGCACAGAAGAGAACCACCGCCGAGTTGCTTCAACTCTACGTCATAGAGGGCTTCCTCCGACGTCTCGTACGCTCACGACACCATGACAAGCTCGTACTGAAGGGCGGGATGCTGTTAGCCGCGTTCGACCTACGGCGAGCCACACGCGACGTGGATGTGCTAGCCCTGCAAACCGACAACGACCCGGCTGCCGTCCAGCGCCTGATCACGGAAGTCACTTCGATCGAGGTCGACGATGGTGTGGAGTTTTTGCAGGGCACACTCAAAGCAGGTGCCATCCGCGACGATGACGTGTACCAGGGTGTGCGGGCCTCGCTCGAAGCGCACCTCGCGACCGCGCGTATCAAGCTCAGCGTGGACTTCAATGTCGGTGATCCCGTAGTCCCAGCTCCGATTCGAACGGCCATCCCGATGCTCCTCGGAGACGAGCCCCTCGATGTGCTTGCTTACCCAAAGGTAATGGTCGTCGCCGAGAAGCTGGTGACGGTACTTGAGCGCGGGCGGGCGAGCACCCGCTGGCGCGATTTCGCCGATCTGTTCGCGCTCGTGTCAGGCGACCTGATCGAGTCCGAGATCATCGAGGCTCTGCATGCCGTCGCTAAGCATCGAGGTGTCCTGCTGCGGCCGCTCGGCGAGGTGCTGGACGGGATGCCCCAGGAGGCGCAGGCACGCTGGGCGACGTGGCGCGAGCGACAGGGCGCACAGGAACGAGCACCCCAAAATTTAGCGACGATTCTGGACGCGCTCGATGAGCGGACGCATGAATGGTTATTGAAGGCGAGAGAGGCTGGAGCAACAGCAGAGCGCTCGTAGCGCGCCATGTCATCCCCGCGCACACGCTCCCTCACGGTCGCGGTTCTGTTGGCGCTAGATATTCGGGTTTTGAGCGAGAGTCGCGAAGCCAGAAGGATTCACGATAGCTTGAACGTAGTCCCAGTCATCAATTTCCCCCGAACCATAGTTCGGAAGGCACGAACAGTGCACCAGCATGGCGTCGAGGAGGGCGTTCTCGGCCGCCGTCAGACCGGCCTCGGCACGCAGGGCGTCGAGCGCTGCCTTGTTTATGACACCACTTTGCATCATGCCGACCAGGGCGCCGCCGATGTCGACGACGGTGGTGGTGCACTGCCCCTCTTCGTCATGAGCATAGCGGTTGAAGATGTTGAAGGTGGCGCGGATCGCGCTCTCGGCGTTGGCGTGGTTGAAGTAGCCATCCTGACTCCAGCCGGTAAGAAGCGCCTCGGCCACGCCCGCCATCTCGCCCGCCACCGCCTGAACCGCCGGGGAGGCCTCCGACCGCCGGGTGTTGTATAGGCTTTGGAGCGTGCCTGCGGTCCAGCCATCTCCCACATACTCCCCGGTGGCTCCCGGCTCATCGGGCAGCGGGCAAACATTGACCACGGGGGGCTCGGACTCCTCCTCTACCGGCTCCTCCTCCGCGGGTTTTTCGGTGGGCTCTTCGCTGGGGCTCGGGTCGCCCTCCGCAGGCTCCTCTTCCGGA
>CAYXQW010000027.1:7456-14746 GCA_964466695.1 uncultured Bdellovibrionales bacterium | reverse complement strand
AGTCCCGAGGTGGATATGGAGAACAATATTGCAAGCACGGCAAAAGGCGTCGCCGAGGTGGTAGCGCGGTCATGAAAAGTAAGGTGATGTGGTTCTTGCTCGCGGTCGCTAACGCCGGCTGTAGCGATGTCGACCGCCAATACGACGGTTGGCGCTGCGCGCTCGATGAAGACTGCCTCGAGGGCTATCTCTGCGACACGGCCGATAACCTCTGCGTCACTTGCGTCGACCACGACAACGACGGCTATGGCCAGGGCCCGGCCTGCGTCGGCGCCGACTGCGACGACGAGAACGCCGCGCTGGCCCTCGATTGCGCTCCGAGCACGCCGGAGCCGGAGCCGGAGCCGGAACCCGAACCCGAACCGGAGCCGGAGCCGGAGCCGGAATACCCCCCCGATTGGTATGACCAGCTCTGGCTACATCGTCGACTCATCACCTTCGACGAAGCGCTAGTACCCGAGCTGCTCACCGACTTCCCCGTGGTGATTACCCTCACGGGAGACCAAGACCTCGCCGCGAACACCCGCGAGGACGGCGCCGACATCATCTTCGTGAGCGCCATAGGCGAGCTTTTGAGCTTCGAGCTCGAGCACTTCGAGAAGGCGGCCGGTGACCTCGTGGCGTGGGTCAAGCTCCCGACCTTGAGCCCCGCCGCCCCCAGTACGCTCTATCTATATTACGGCCGCGCCGACGCGGTATCGCAGCAGGATCAAAACGGCGTCTGGGATAGCGACTTCGTGGCCGTCTGGCACCTCGGCGAGACCCCGGCTGTGACCGCGGCGTGCATGCGTGACGCGACCGCCTACGCAAACCACGGCCAAGGCGGAGCGGGCGCTAGCTTGCCCACGCGGGACCTCGCGCGGCTCGGCTACGGCACGCGCTTCGACGGGGTCGACGATTACCTCGACATGGGGAGCGCGGCGAGCCTCGATGACCTCGACCCTGTCACCGTCGAAGGTTGGTTCCTGGCGGAGGGTTTCGGCAACAGCGACAGCCCGCGCCTCTTCACCAAGGCCCAAGCGGGCACGCTCACCGCCGATTTCTCGCTCTCGATCGACGACTTCGACACGACGGGTGTCGCCAGGTTGCGGGTCATGCGCCCGCGCCTGACCTCGGCGCTCTTGGCCTCCACACCGGCCGGCAGCGTCGGGCGCGACGCGTGGCTCTACGTCGCCGCCGTGGTGGACGTGACGAGCGGCCTGGCCGAGCTCTTTATAAACGGCGAGCAGCAAAACGAAGCCCCGACCATCGGCGCGGGCATTATCCGAAGCGACGCCGCTTATACCTGGCGACTCGGCAACAAGGCCGACCTCTCGCGCGCGTTTTCGGGGCTGCTCGACGAGTGGCGGGTCTCACGGTCGCTACGGAGCCCGGCCTGGCTCCTCGCCTCCTTCAGAAATCAGAGCGGTACGGTAGGCTTCCCCGCGCTCGGCGCCGAGGAAGACCTCGTCGAGTAGAGGTCGGTTCATCATGATCGGCAGACCAATAACGACCGCGACCTTGGCTCTGGCTCTGGGCCTCGTGGCGATGACGGCGCGAGCGCAGAGCCCGGCGCGGCGCGTGGCGACCTTCCCGCTCGGGGTCAAGGGAGACCTCGACAGCGAGGCCGCGCGCGCGTTGCAAGAGCTCCAGCACAGGCTCGACGTCGGTCCGAGCACCAAGGTGGAGCTCGACCTGTTCGCGGGCGAGCGGCTCGAGCAGAAGCTCGGCATGCCCGCAGGTAAGGCCCTCGGCCGCTGCGAGCGCCTCGCGCGCTTCGAGCCTTGCCTAAAGCGCCTCGTGCGCATGCTGAACGCCCAGGAGATCTTAACCGGCCGCTTCGAGGTCGGCCCCACCGAGACGCGCTTGCTCGTGCTCGCCATCGATCAAAGCGGCAAGGCCTCGGTGCGCCTGGACACCCGCGGGGCTTCGCCTACGGCCCTGGTCGCGAGCATCGCCGCGCCGGAGGTGGCCGCGATCTACGCCGTACCGTTCGCGCCGCCAGAAGAGAGCGTAACGATCACCACGCCGCCGCCTTCGACCACCGACGACCTCACGCTCATCCCTATCCCGCCGCCGCCACCCCCCCCGGTCGCCACCGCGAGGGTCGAGACGACGCGCGGCGCGCGCGTGCTCCGCTGGGCCGCGCTCGCTACCTTGGGCGCGGGGCTCGCGACCGCCGGGGCGGGGGCCTACCTCGGGATGAGCGCCAAGCGAGATGCCAGCTTCTCGCCGGACGGCGTGACCACGCAGCGCCAGGCCTTCGTGCGCTACGACGAGGCCGACGACAAGATAGCCAAGAGCAAGGTGTGGGTGGGGGCGGGCGGCGCCCTCGTGGCCGCAGGCGCGATCTTGTTGGTCGTCGATCTAACTTTTTAGCCAGCGCCGCGTGAACTCTGCCGCCACCTCGTAGCTCTTCTCGATGTCCGCGACGACGAAGCGCTCGATGAGGCCGCCGAGGCCGAAGATCGCGACGTTGATGATCCCGTCCACCACGCGCGTGACCCCGCCTCTGGCCTCACAAAAACGATAGACGCCGTAGGTCTCGATCTTGTCGGCCAAAAACGAGGGTTCGATGTGCCAGTGCGCGACATAGCTTTCGAGCTCGTACTCGACGTGCTCGACGTAGCTGAGCTGCGCGCCGCCGAGCACCTTGGCGATGGGGGCGGGCACCGCGCGGTGTGGCACGATGCGCGAGACGCGACGCAAGGTGTTGCCCTCGAGCTTACGCGAGACGAGGGTGCGATCGAGCGACGTCGCGGCACAGAGCGCCGCGTTGAACTCCTCGTCGAAGTAGAGCTGCTCGTAGGCGGGCAGATCGATCCCCTCGAAGGTATGCTCGACCCGAAACTTCATGCTCGACCTCCTTTTGTGAGCAGACCATCACGATAATCGACCACCTCGACTTGCGCCTCGGCGAAGCGCCGCAAAAGCTCTGGGAGCAAGGGCGCGGCGGTCGCGACGAGCACGACCTCGAGGCCCTGCGGATCGAGGTTGTGCGCGAGCGCCGCGCGCACCACCTCGGGCGCAAGCGCGCCTACGAGCTCGGGCTCACAAAGGAGCTGCGCGGGCGGCCGCCCGAGGAGCTCGTGGCGGAGGGCGGGCAAGAGCAGGTCGGCCGCGCTCGCGAGCTCTAAGGGGAAGCGGTTTTGCACGTAGCTCTTCGCGAACTCGATCGCCGCGGGCTCGACCTCGCCTTCTGCCAGGTCACGAAACAACGCGACCGCGAGCGTGAGGCAAGCGAGCGCGTCACTCACCGCCGGGGCCATGCGCAGCCGCACGGGCCCGTCATGCAAGCGCGCGCGATCGAAGCTCGCGTGGGCGAAGTAAGACCAGCCGCGAAGGTCGCGCACCTCGCGGGTCAGCCGCGAGGTGAAGGTGCCGCCGAAGGCCATGGTGCCGAGCCAGAACGCGCGCGCCGCGTCCGCTCGGCCGGAGAGGGCGATGCTGCCGAGGCTCATCTGCACCTTGGTGCGCTCGGGCTTGTCGACGACGAGGATGCGCATCCCGGACGAGCGCGGCGGGGATACGAGCGCGCAGGGCTCGCCGCCGCCCTCCGGGAAGCGGCAGGTGATCTCCTCGGCGAGGCGCGAAGCCTCGGGCGTCGTGATGTCCCCCGCGAAGGCCAGCACCAGCTCGCCGCGACGAAAGAGGCGTGCGTGGGAGGCCTTAAGATCGCTCGGCGCAAGCGCGCAGAGGTCGCGCGCTTCGCCGGAGGGGTGCCTTTGGAGCGGGTGACCGCGATAGACCGCGCGACGCCAGAAGAGGTCAGAGAGGATATCATCGTCGTCGCGCTCGCTCGCGAGGTCGGCGAGCACCTCGCCGCGCAGGGCCTCGTGCTCACGCTCGTCGAAGGCCGGCTCGAGCAGCGCCTCGGCGAGGAGCGCGAGCGTGGCCGTAAGGTTTCGCTTCAAGGCTACGCCAAAGAGCAAGATCATCTCGGAGGTGACCGTGGCGTCGAGCTGCGAGCCGAGCCGTTCGAGCGCCGCGCTCCACGCTCTGCGCGTCTTTTGGCGCGTGCCGCGCTGCAAGAGCTCGATCATCATTCGCGCGCAGCCGGCCTTGGCTTCTGGATCGACGAGCGCCCCCTGCCGCAAGGCGAAGGCGAAGCGCACGAGCGGCAGGCTCGTGTCGGTGAGGACGAGCAGCGGCACCCCAGAGCCAAGCTCGACGCGCTCTATCCGTGACGCGTCAGACATCGATCGCATCCTCCGCGGTGGCGATGACGACGCTCTGGTTATGCGCGCGAAAGACCTCGGCGGCCACCCGCGCGAGCTTTCTGCGCGTCACCTCACCGAGGCGCTCCGCGCTCCGAAAAGCCATGCTGAAGTCGCCCACGCTCACCTCGTGGTGCCCGAGGTTCTCAGCCACCCCCACGGCGCTGCGTTGCCCCTCGAGCAGCTCGAGCTCGAGACCGTTGTGCGCCTTCTCCTCCTCCTCTTCGGTGATCTTTGCGGAGAGCTCGTCGAGCTCGTGCCGCACGGCCGCGAGGAGCGCGCGCGGCGAGGCCCCGTCACGCAGCGTGATCGAGATTTCGTACAGCCCCGGCTCGGCGAAGGGCATCAAGGCCCCTTCGACGTGGACGGCGAGCTGCTCCTCGGTGACCAGGCGGCGATAGAGCCGCGCGTCGTCGCCCACGACGAGCGCCTGCGAGAGGAGCTGCAACGCCATGAAATCGCCGTCTGGCTGTGCGGGAGCGTGAAAGCCGAGGCAGCACTGCGGTGAGAGCACCGCGCGCCGGATCATTTGCGCGCGCGGCGTCGACTGCGGCGGCTCCTGTGCCCACGCGGCGGGGGGCACGGCCTCGGCCGCGAGCGGACCGTATGCTTCGGCGAGCGCCGTCAAGGTCGGCAAAGGCTCGAGGGCGCCGGCGACCACGACCACCGCGTTGTTGGGGGCGTAGTAGGCGCGATAAAAGCGCGTAAGGTCGGCGAGCGTCACCGCCTCGAGGTGCGCCATCGCGCCGATCGTGGGCCAGCGGTAGGGGTGTGTCGTGAAGGCGAGCTCGTAGAGCGTCTCGTTGATGCTGCCTGTCACCGAGTCGTCGACCACGAGGCGACGTTCGTTCTTCACCACCTCGAGCTCGCTTACGAAGGTTTGCTCGTCGAGCACGAGGCCGCGCATGCGATCCGCCTCGAAGTCGATGACCGTCGCGAGGTTGTCGCCGCGCGTCGCGAGCGCCTCGTGATAATACGTCCAGTCGACCCAGGTCGCGGCGTTGGTCTGGCTGCCGCGGCGCTCGAGCTCGCGATCGAGCTTGCCCGGTGCGTGGCGCGAGGTGCCCTTGAACATCAGGTGCTCCAAGAGGTGCGCGAGCCCGGTGCGATTCGGATCTTCATGCTTGCTGCCCACCTTGAACCAGGTCTGGTAGGCGAAGAGCGGGGCGCGAAAGTCTTGGGCGTAGAGGATCGTGAGGCCGTTGTCGAGCACGAAGCGAGCCGCGCCGAGCACCTCGTTGTGCCGATGATATCTGTCGAAGTGGATGCGCTGACCGCTCGCGCGCGCGGCGTCGTTCGCCGCGCGACGAAGAGAAGATGCCTTATCTACGCCCATTTTTTGACGCTATAGCAGACGCACCCCTACAATGTAATCCATTGGAGCACATCGCAGTGTGAAGCCAAGAGTGCTCTCCTTGGAGCGACCAGGGCGAGCGGGTGGGCGCGAGGAGATTCCCCTCCGACTCTTCGCGTCGCCAAGAGACGGCGAGCGCGCACTTGCCGTCTCTTCTTTTGGCTCCCCCCCAACCCCCCCATCGCTACCCGAGCGAGATCAACCCACATGAGCAGTGCTATCAAAGCGCCGTCGCAGGCCTCGCGGTCCGCATCGGGGACCCACGGTGGTTGGGCCGGAGCTTCGAGGGCTACTCGTGCAGCAAAGCGAGGAGCTCGTTGAAGCTATCGGCCACGAGCCTCATGTACTTGCGCGAGCACGTCGGCTTCTCCGGCTCTTCGTCCCACGCCCAGTAGTACACCTTCCCAACGTCTCGTCCGCTGACCGCGAGAACGATGCGGTTCTCCGCCGGGTCGATGGCGATGGGGATCATGTTGCTCGGGATGTAGCGATACTGCGTGATCCCCTCGATCTCCCGCTGCAAGTTGTACTCGTCGTCGTCGTCGCTGCACACCGGGGCGAAGCGTTTCACGTAGGAGGTGAGCTTTTGATCTTTGGAGTCGAAGCGCGCCTTGGCCGGCGTGCCGCCGTTGTGCTGCAACAAGAACGCGCGATACTCCGCGGGCAGCTCCACATCCGTCTCGGCCTCGAGGCGCTGAATTTCGTCTTCCGTGATGGGGCTGGCCGCACCCGTGATCGTGATTTGTGCGCTCATGTTTCCCTCTCTACTTCAAGAGCTCGAGAAAGTCGCTGAAGGAGCCGGCGACAAAGCTGAGCATCTCCTCACCCTCCAGATGCTCCTTCTCATGGTCCCAAAAGAACACGCTGCCGGAGCTCTCCTTGGAGATCGACAGCAGCAGCATGTTTCCGCATACATCGCCGGCAATGGGCAGATAACCGGGCGGAATGCGCTCTTGTTCGAGATAGTATTGCCACGTCTGCTCCAGGTCGTCGTCGGCGTTGTCCACGCCATAGAACAGCTCGAGCGTCGAGCCCTCCTCGTTGCCGTCCTCATCTTCGAAGGCAAAGTCGACCTTCTCCGGCTCACCACCGTTATGCGCAAGGAGAAACTCCACGTAGTCCGGAGGCAGCACGGCCCCCAGCACCTCCTGCAACGACGTGATCTGCTCCATGGTGGTGCCGCCGTTGCTTACGCTCATGGGGAAATCAATGTTTGGCATTCGAGAACCCTCCGGTGTGTGGGATGACGGCGTGTGGACCCCGTTGGACGAGCTGCATGGTCGTCCCGTTTTGGTGGTGATGCCAGGTGAAGCCACGCGGTGTACGCTTGAACCCTGCTGCTTGATTGGCGAGCCGGAAGTCACTGGAGCGATTACCCGTATAAGGAATGTTGACTTGATTCAACCCATCCGTGCCCTGGTACCTGAAGGAGTCAAGGATGGGATATCCGTCTTTATCATAGGTGACTTGTAAGACGTTACCTTGCTTGTCCACCAGCTCGTACGTCGTCGAGCCGTCGGGGTTGGTCATCCTCTTCTTGTACTTGCGCGGTTGCCGCGGCTTGGGTTTCTTTGTGACAGGCCCCTTCTTCGACTGCTCTTTCTTTACGTGCCCGCCTTTTTGCCCTCCGGCCGAAGTCCCTTTGCTCGAGGCCTTGGCGGGGGGCTTCTTCCCCTTCGCTGCGCTGCCCGCCTTCTTGCCGGCGCTCTTCGCCAGGTTCTCCGCGCTGCGCGTCGCGTT
>CAYXQW010000027.1:1121-7446 GCA_964466695.1 uncultured Bdellovibrionales bacterium | reverse complement strand
GTTTGCTGCTTCGGCCGCTGCGAGCTCGCTGCCTCCGCGCCGAAACAGCCTGCCGACCAGCCCCGCGCCTCCCTTGGCCAGCCCGTAGAGCCCCCAGAGGAGCTGGACGCCCGTGATGATCTTGTCGCCGCCGGCCTCGGCCGCGTTGGCCATCTCGAGCCGCGGCAAGCGGACGGACGCCGCGGTCGCGAGCTGCCGGTTGAGCGCCAGCGCTTCTTCGGCCTCCGCCGTACGTCCCATCATGCTCCAGTAGATGGACATGTCCTGCATCGCGGCGGCGGCGCGCATATTGCCGCCGGTGCCCGCGAGCTCGACCATGTCGATGCCGCTGTTGACGAGGCTCTTGCCGGCGCCGACGGCACCGTCGCCGGGGTGATCTACCGCCGCACCCATCTCCCGAGCGGTGCGAGCCCACCAGCCCTCCTCCGGCGCGGCGACGGGTGCGGCGGCGTCACCCGGAACGTAGATGCCGTCACCTACGTACGTGGATGGGGTGCCCGGGGTCGGCATCAGGCCTGATTCTTCCCCATAGGCAAAGCTGCCGCTGCTCGGATCGAAGAGGCTTTCACGTGCCGTGTAGGAGACGGAGCCGTCGGCGTTTTGCGTCATGCTGAGCGACTGGCTGTGCACCGCGCCCGTCTCCGGGTCGACCGTCGTGAGCTCGCGCGTCTCGGTGGTCAAACCGGTCTTGGGGTCGGTCTTGACCGTGCGCTTCTCGATGGAGTTGGGGTCGGTGCTCGCGCTCTCTTCCGCATCCCCGCCTTGATCAGATGCGGGGGCATCACCGACGTAGGCGACCCGGCCGATGGTGTTGGAGTGGCCCTCGGGGCCGGCGCAATTCATGTACATCCGATCGCCATGTCGGATGATGAAGCTGCCGTTCGCGCGTACCGTCTGGCTGCTTTCCATGGGCCGGCAGTACCCGCCGCTCACCTGCGACTTGAGCCCGCTGCTCCCGGCCTCGTCGCCCTTCACGCACGGCAAACGAGTGGCGATGGTAATCGCCGGCACGCCGTCGAAGATGACATCCAAGGGACACCCCACCGCCGACGCGAACGTGGCGGTGATGGGGAACATCGCCGGGGTCTTCTTGTCCTTCAAAAGCTCGGCGCTCGGCGTCAGGCTGACGACCTTCACCTCGCGGCTCTTTCTGGCGGCACGCTCGGTCATGGCGCCGGTCTCGTACGGAGCGCGGCCGCGCGCGCCACAAGCCCCGGGGCGGACTCGGTCATCGCCAGATCCACGCGCCCGAGATCATCGGGCGCAAAAGGCAAGATCGCGCGCCAGACGAGCCACAGCTTCATCTGCTCGGTGTCTATGTGCACCGTGTCCAACGAGGCCAGCTTGCCGTGTCGATGGCCCGCCAGGTCGGTCGTGCTCACGCCCACGAGAAGCTGTGGCAAGCGAAAACGCCATTGCTCATGCGACGCGCAGAGCTGGTCGAGCTGTACTACCTCGCCACCTTGCAGATAGCCGGGGTAGACGAGATCGGGATGCGCGCAGTTGTAGAAGTCGAAGCTGAAATCCCGAGGCAGATAGGGGTGCCGAGTCTTCAACCACTCGGCGTCGAGAGTCCCCGATTTGGCGAGGCGGGGTTGCCAGGATGGAGGAATAGGCGACAGCCCCTCGACGGGGTAGGGCTTGCCCGGCTTCTTCAGCGCTGCGCCGGGTCGCAGGATAACCGGCGCCAAGATCTGCTGTGCTTTGTCGGCGCGCGGTAGATAAACGAAACCCTTGCCGACCGAGTTGTGGGGATAGAACTCATCCGCCGAGGGGTGTGTTGCCACGCCACCGTAAGCATTCTCGTAGCGGATGGGCACGCTCACGGCCTCTACCGGCTCGGAGAGGATCCAGCCGAATAGACGTGTGT
The DNA here is from genome assembly GCA_964466695.1 of uncultured Bdellovibrionales bacterium. Lineage (GTDB taxonomy): Bacteria > Myxococcota > XYA12-FULL-58-9 > XYA12-FULL-58-9 > JAFGEK01 > CAYXQW01. The sequence continues at coordinate 5,576 of CAYXQW010000027.1, read as the reverse complement.
GTACCCACGCGCGTGGGCCCGTCAGGTGAAGCTCCTTCGTGACACGGCCGACCGATACACGCGCCGGCCACTCGCGGGCGGGGAGTCCTCGTGGCGCGTAGGATGTGGCGGTGAGTAGCACGTCGGCTCTGGGCTTGAACGGCGCCAGGTCGTCCGCGTAGCGCAGGCTCTCCGGTTTGTCCTCGGAAAAGGGCTCGGGCGACAGGCGGACAGGATCTTGAGTCTTTGCCTGGACGGGGTTGCCCGTGTGCCCGAGCTCGAACGTCCCTTTGAGCACGACGACCTGAAATTCTTGATCGTCGAGATCCAGGCTGCGAAACGTAAATGAGGCGAAGGGGGTGTGGTTGGCTAGATCCATGCTCGGTATCCGCCGGCCCCACGCCTTTCGCGCTGTCGGCCGCCACGAACATACTGCCTTGCATCTCGATTGGTTAGGTGGATTCCACGTATCCCCCCGACGCCCCCATCGCTACCCGAGCGAGATCAACCCACATGAGCAGTGCTAGCAAAGCGCCGCCCGATTTGGTAACAATATCTGCACCCCAGCTACTCCAGCGACCACCACCTCGCTCGCCATGTCGATGAAGAGGCCGTGCGCTCGCACGCCGTCTTGCCGCTCGAGCGCCTCTGCGAGCCTTCGGGGGTCGTCGATGCCGTCGCCGAAGCGCGCATCTATGATGAAGTTGTCATTATCGGTGCGGAAGGGATCGACGTCGCCGCCGCGCAGCTTCGCCTGCGCGCCGAGGCAAAAGAGCGCGTCGCGAACCTCGCGCCACTTCGCGGGCTCCACCTCTACGGGCAGCGCGAACGAGGTGCCGAGCTTCGGCGAGAGCTTGCTCTCATCGACGATGACGACGAAGCGCCGCGCCTTTTGTTCCACGGCCTTCTCGCGAAGCAGCGCGCCGCCACCGCCCTTGATGAGCTGGCAATCGGGATCGACCTCGTCGGCGCCGTCGATGGCGAGATCCAGGCTCGTGACCTTTGCGAGCTCGCGCATGGGGATGCCGAGGCTCAAAGCGAGCTCGCGCGTGGCGCGCGAGGTCGGCACCCCGGCGACGTCACGAAGCTCCCCGGAGGAGAGCCGCCTGGCGATAGCGTGCAGGGCGTGGGCGCTGGTCGAGCCCGTGCCGAGACCGAGCAGCATGCCGCTCTCGACGTACGCGACCGCCGCCTCGGCCGCGCGGCGCTTGTGGTCGTCGCAGTCTTTGTGCTCGCGTTTCACGGGCGCCATGTTTACGCGCGGCGCCGCGAGAAAGCTAGTGCTCCACCTCCAACCTTACCGTGCGGCATGGGGCACGGTTGGTAGACTCGTAAGCTCGATGGTGTTCACGATGATACTTTGATCCCAAGCATCGAAGCCCGCGTAGCGAAGCCCAGTATCCGTGTAGGCATAGGACACTTTCCCCGAAAACACAGGGGAGACCCGGGCGCCGTTGGCGAGGACGAAGTAGCGTAGATCCGAGACGGTGTTGCCGCTCCGCTCTCCCACGGTGCCAACAGCCAGGAGCGTCTGTCCGTTGGGACTGAACGCAAGCTGCGCCACGTACAGCAACGGAGGAGATACGGGGCGGTCATCAAGAAAGAGCTGTGTGCCCGCGCCACGGTCCGCGGCACAGGCAATGTGTTTGCCGTCTTTGGAAATTACGATTTCGCCCAATGATTCCAATCCCGACAGACGCGTTGCGCCGTTGACGATGAGAGACCATGTGCTGCCCTTGCGCGCCGCGTAGGCGACGACAGTCGAGGCAGCGACCGGGCGCTGCATTTCGTCATAGTCGCCTTCGATGCGCGCGTTATCGCGATAGAGCGCAAAGCGGCCCGCCTTCTTTCCTCCGTAGTAGAAGGAGTCACTTGTAGGGTCCGCGCTTGGGCCGACGACGTCTTCGAAATCGCTCATGATGGGCACATCCGACCCCGTGCAATAGACCTGGTACGTGTGGGTGCCCAGTTCACGAGCGGCAACAAAACAGACCTTGTTAGAAGCAGGCACGGCAATGTCGCGACGGATGAAGCCATATCTTTCGGGCATCACACGACCGTTAACCAGTATGGAGAAATTCTTCCCGACGAGGCCGGCCCCGAGGTTGGCGTTGAGCACGGCCGCGTAGAAACCGTCGCGCACGACCCAAGCACCGATATGGCCATAGCCGTCGACCACGGTTTGCCCGCGCATCACAAGGCGCCAGTGCTTGGCGTTGTTACGTATGATCGCGGCCTTGTATGCCAGGCCTTCTTCTGATGGCAGAAAGCGAAGGTCTTCTACTTCGAAGTAGGGCTCTGACGCGACGGCGCCGTCCAGGATGACGACCGCGTGCGCTTCCTCACGCATGAATCCGGCTCCGCCAGAGATCTGCCGCGCCAGCGAAACCCAGGCGACGTGCGTGCCCTCGTCGCTGTGCACTAAAGACGTCACCGTCCCGCCGAAAGAAGGACGCCCCGTAGCCGCAAAGCCGACCGGAAGCTTACTCCCTGAACCGGTCGGCTTTACAGCGAGAGGTGGGGCCACATAGACGGTGGAGCAGGACAGAACCGACGCCGCCACCGACAACGCGCCAAGCGAGCGGCAGATGACGCGCCGATGTCTTGCGTAGATCCGTGAGGCCCCACCGGGTTTCACTTCGCCGAGCTCTTCGTGCGACGTGCTTCATGTATCGCCCGCGCCGCGTCTTCATTCTTCCAAAGCTTTGCCCAACCCAGGGCGTCCAGGCCACCAAACGGGGGCTCGCCGCGGAAGACGAGCTCCGTGTCGGCGCCGAGATCGATCAACTCTCGTACGACTTCTATGTTGCCAAATTGGATCGCCGACCACAGGAAAGGAAAGGTGTTGGGCTCGGCGGCATTGACATCCGCGCCTGCCTGCACGAGCAGTCGCGCGATCCCCGCCTTGGGTGGGTTGTCGCCGGTGCCTACGACAGCGAAGCGAACGGCCGAGCTGTTGAATGCCTTAGGATCGGCGCCTTTTTCCAAGAGCAGCTTGGTGGTCTCGATATCGCGGCCGATCGCGGCCTGAATCAAAGGTGTCCACTGATATTGGACAACGTTGACGTCGGCACCCGCCTCGATGAGTACCCGCGCGGTCTGTGGGCTCTTGCCCGAGAGGGCCTCCAATAGCGGCGTGGATCCGTTCTCATCGCGCGCGTTTACATCTACACCTTGCTTGAGGAAATCCTGTACGGCAGCGGTATTTCCACTTCGGGCTGCCTTGTGGATGGTGCTTGCACACGAAGCCATCGTGAGCGCTGCAGCAAGAAATGTACAACACCCGATTTTCGGCATGTGACCTCCGTGAGTCTGTTTGAGAGCGACTCGAAGTATAGATAGATAGCTGATACAATATTTAGCTCGTCAAGGTGAAATATGGTGTTTTGCATTCGCCGGTTCGGGTTTCTGGCGGGGCTCGTCAGCGCCGGGGTGCTGCTGTCGGGCTGCGAGGTCGGGAGCATCGGTCGAGCGCCTTCCGACCCCGGCACAGAAGATCCCTGCAGCGAAGTTACCTGCGACGGGCAAGGGACCTGTGTCGCCAGTGGAGCAAGCGCGGCCTGTCAGTGCAACCCGGGCTATGTACCCTCAGGCACCCACTGCCTCGCGGGTTGCGACCCTAACCCATGTACGGAGCAAAATCGCCACAGGTGCGTGCCGGCGCTCGTGACTGCTAGCTGCCAATGCGATTCGGGCTACTACCTCTCGGGCGACGCGTGCCTACCCGCCGGCAACGGGATATGTGGGAGCACTGCGGGGCAGCTCTTCCCGGGCGGCGCGCCATGGAACACCCCAATCGATAACGCGCCTCTCGACAGTGAGTCGACTACAATCATCAGCTACCTCAACACGAATCACACGGCATCGGCTCGTTTCGAGATCACCTTCGATTTCAACATCCTCTACGCTGATGCCACGACGCCGCGCCGCACGTTCAGCCAAACCGACGAGTTCTACGACCCCGACTGCGACCCTGCCCCCGTGCCCGTACCCACCAGTGGGCGCCTCGAAGGCGAAGACGACTATGCTTGCGAGAGCGACGGCGACTGTCACCTCACGGTGATCGCTGCGGACGAATGCCGCCTCTACGAGATGTGGCGCGCGAACATCGTGGGTGGCTCGGCGACCGGCACGTTCTCCGGCGGCTGCTTGGCCATCTGGGACTTATCGACCGCGCCACCGCCGACCGAGCGGGGCGATTTTTGCACGAGCGCCGATGCGGCGGGGTTGCCCATCTTGCCTCTCGTCTTCACCGCCGACGAGGTCGCGAGCGGGCACATCGACCACGCCCTGCGTTTCATTCTGCCGAACAGCCGGATTCGCCACTACATCTACGTCCGGCCAGGGACGCACTCGACAGGCGCGACGAGCGGCCCCGCGGCGGCTCCTCCGTACTCTGCGCGAATGCGGTTGAAGGCTGACACGGACATCTCGGCGATGAGCACCGGCGCGCAGGTCATCGCTCAGGCGCTCAAG
>CAYXQW010000027.1:0-1111 GCA_964466695.1 uncultured Bdellovibrionales bacterium | reverse complement strand
CGGCAACATCACCTTCACCGCCGCGACCGATGACCTCACCGCCAACAAATGGGCCGACGTCGGCGTCGATGCCAACAGCCTCAAGGGCCTTAGCTGGAGCGACTTCGAAGTAGTTGAGCTCGGCGAGCGCATCGACTGGGACTCCGGCTCGTGTGAGCGTACACCCATCACCGAGTAGAGAGAGGGGGATGGCCGTTCTGCCTCTCGTCCCGAGCTGATACAGAGCGCCAGGGCATCGTGCTCTGCCTGGCTGTAACTACGCCGTTCCCTGCGAGCTATTGCGGTGTCGGGACAACAAAAAGAGCCCAAGGATCGCCAGCGCCATGCCCAAACCGTCCCGGGAAGACCTCGGTGACACACTCGAAGGAGCGAGAATTCTCGCCGACAGTGTTCGTCCTGGACGCCGTCCAATGCCGCAGCCTCGCACGTCGAAGGGAGAGAGGTGGTTATCGGCGGCGAAGGCTGACTCGTCGTGGCGCGCGGTACCGCCACCAACCACGCTCGCACCACCAACAGAACCACGACCGTCAGGGAGTGGCCAGATCATCGAAGCTCAGCCGAGCTCTGGCGGGAGACTGGAGGTCTCTATAGAGGGGCGCACCTGCTAGGGCTATTTACAACTGCCGTTACCATTGCAAACGCCGGCGGCGCCGCCGGCGTTTCCACATTCGCCGGCTCAACGGTGTCTGGAACCGGATTTACCGGCTCGGAGCGTGGCAGATACCTCGTATCGACCCTACTTACCTGAGCTAATAGCAAACATGAGTTGCCCCGCTCGAACACCTCCCGCTCGCGCACTGACCACCATTGTCGCAAGTCACGCCGTTCGCCCGCTTGCACTCGGGGGTTGGCGTAGCGCCGTCGCAGGCGCAAGCCACTCCGGAACCTACGCCGCAAATGTCCCCGGACACGCACTGGTTCGGATTGGTGGGGTCTGTAGAATACTGCGCCCGCACGACGCAGCTCGCGACATTGCTGCCAACTGAGCACGCTCGACACACGGGACACCCACCGGTACTCGTGACCGAGCATACACCCAGAGAGCTGCAGGTAGAGTTGGAGTAGGTATCGTTAGAGCAAGAACCAGCGCAGGCAGTACCAGAGCTCGTGC
>CAYXQW010000026.1:0-14780 GCA_964466695.1 uncultured Bdellovibrionales bacterium | reverse complement strand
GTTCATGACCGAGGATGACAACTCGATGCTCTTCATCTCGGCCGAGGCCGCCGTCGGCAGCAACCTCGCGGAGACCAGCGCGATCACGAAGGAGGTCGTGGCCGCCATCGAGCGCGTGGTGTCGCCCGAGGAGCGCAAGATGGTCGCCGTCGATATCGGCGTCGGCAAGGGCTTCGTGGCGATCTTCTCGAAGGGCGTGCACGCCGCGAGCATCCGCGTGCCGCTCGTCCAGCCAGGTGAGCGCAAGCGCACGCAGCAGCAGATCGAGGCGGTCGTGCGCAAGGAGCTCGAGAAGATCCCCGGCCTCAAGGCCACCGTGGCCCAGCCCTTCAACATGATGGGCGGCGCCGGCGATATCGAGATCCAGCTCCGCGGCCACGACCTCGAGGTCTCGCGGCGCCTGGGGCTCGAGCTGCGTGAGAAGTTTTTGGCCATGCCCGAGATGAGCAACGTGACGTTCTCGATGGACGACCAGAAGCCCGAGGTGCGGGTCGTCTTCGACCGCGAGAAGATCTCCATGCTCGGCCTCTCGTCCGCCACCGCGAGCGCGGCGCTCTCTACCTACTTCCTCGGCAAGATCGCGGGCAGCTTCACCGACGGCGGCGACGAGTACGACATCCTCGTCCGCTACGACAAAAAGCATCGCCTCGACATCGACGAGCTCAAGCGCCTGCCCGTGCCCACCCCCTCGGGCGGCGTCGTCCCGCTCGCCAACATCGCCGAGGTCTCGGTGGGCTTGGGGCCGGTGGACATCGCCCGGCTCGACCAGGCGCGCGTGACGCGCCTCAACTGCTACCTCGAGCAAGAGTACGTGACCGCGGACGGTAAGAAGGCGCGGAAGGATCTCGGGGCCACTATCGGCAAGGTGGAGCAGATCTTGTCAGCGCAAGCCTGGCCCGCGGACTTCACCTACAACATCGGCGGCACCGCCGAGGACTTCCAACAATCGTTCATGTACCTCGGCCTCGCGCTGCTCGTGGCGGTATTTCTGGTCTACATGGTCATGGCCGCGCAGTTCGAGTCCTTACGCGAGCCGTTCATCATCATCGTCAGCGTGCCGCTCGCGGCCATCGGTGTGGTCTTCATGTTCGCGCTCACGCGCACCCAGATGGACGTGGCCTCCATGATAGGCGGCGTCATCCTCATCGGCATCGTGGTCAACAACGGCATCGTCATGGTCGACGCCGCCAACCAGCTCCGCGGCCAGTACCCCGACAAGAAGGAGGCGATCTGGCACGCGGCCAAGCTGCGCATGCGCCCCGTGCTCATGACCGCGCTCACCACCATGATGGCCATGGTGCCGTTGGCCCTCGGGATCGGCGAAGGTTCGGCGGGTTGGGAGGGGATGGCCAAGGCGGTTATCGGCGGCATGATCACCGCCACCCTGCTCACCTTGTTCGTGGTGCCCACCATGTACACCATCTTCGGCGCGCGCAAGGCGCAGTTGACCGAAGAGGCTTTACGTCAAGCTCAGATGTAGGAGCGGCATCAGCGCGCGGTGAGGTAGCCGTCCTTGGTGAGCAGCTCGGCGCACAAAACCGCGCCGCCCGCGGCGCCGCGCAGCGTGTTGTGCGACAAGCAGACGAAGCGATAGTCGAAGATCGTGTCTTTGCGCAGGCGCCCGATGGCGACGCCCATGCCGCGGCCGAGGTCGCGGTCGAGCCTGGTCTGGGGTCGGTCTTCTTCGTCGAAGTAGGTGAGGAAGGGGCGCGGGGCCGAGGGGAGGTTGAGCTTCTGCGGGCGGCCCGAAAACTCCTGCCAGCGCGCGATGATCTCGTCGCGGCCGAGCTTCTCCGAGAGCTCTACCGACACCGCGGCGAGGTGTCCGTCGCTTATGGGCACGCGGATGCACTGGGCCGAGATCAAAGGCGCCGCGGCGTCTTGGATCCGCGCGCCGCTTATGCGGCCCCAGATCTTGAGCGGCTCGCGCTCGCTCTTCTCCTCCTCGCCTTTGATGAGGGGGATGACATTGTCTGTCATCTCCGGCCAGCTCGCGAACGTCTTCCCCGCGCCGCTTATGGCCTGGTAGGTGCACACCGACACCTTCGTTATCCCGGCCGGCAGGAGCGGATGCAGCGCGGGGACGTAGCTTTGCAGCGAGCAGTTGGGCTTGACCGTGATAAACCCGCGCCGCGTGCCGAGGCGCTGGCGCTGGGCCTCGATGATGCTCGCGTGCTCGGGGTTTATCTCGGGCAAGATCATCGGGACGTCGGGGGTGTGACGATGAGCCGAGTTGTTCGAGACCACGGGCGTCTCGTGCCGCGCGTAGCGCTCTTCGAGCAGCGCCGTCTCGCTCTTTGGTAGATCCACCGCGCAGAAGACGAAGTCTACCTCGCTCGCGATGCGCTCGACCTCTGAGGCGTCGTGCACCAAGAGCCCCGCGACCTTCGGCGGCAAAGGCTCGGCGAGCACCCACCTGCCGGCGACCGCCTCGGCGTAAGATCGGCCGGCCGAGCGTGGGCTCGCGGCGACCAGCGCGACCGAGAACCATGGGTGCTCGGCCAACAACGATACGAACCTCTGACCCACCATGCCGGTGGCCCCCAGGATCCCGACCTTGAGCTGCATCTTTCGCTCCTTCATGTGCGCCCTTATTTAGCACACTGGCCTCGCGAGTGAAGCTTCGAGTATGTTCCCCGAGGTCATGGACACCACTCGCCAGTTCTCCGAGCTCGCCTTTCACCTCCCCATCTCCGAGCGTCACGCGGGCTTCGGCGAGCCCGTCTGCGTGCGCGCCTTCGCTCTCCCCTCGGCCGTGCCTTCGGCCATGGCGCTCTTGGGCGAGGTCGCGGCGCGCGCGCGCTACGGTGATTGGCTCTTGTTTATGGGCGGGGAGGCGGCGCCGCCTTTGGCTAGGATCGACGACTTCTTGCGCGAGCTTGGGGCGGCCCTCGTCGCGTTCTGCGAGCGCGGCGGCGCTATGACCGCGCTCGCCGTGCGCGCCGGGCTTTTACGCGAGGCGCTGCAAGGGGGCGCGCGCCTCGCGCGGGAGGCGTCATTGGCGACGCTCGCGGCGCAGCTTGTGCAGCGCGCGCCGCTCGTCGCGGTCGTCGATGATGGGCGCGACCTCGTGCGGCGCGGCCCCCCCGACACCGCGGTGGTGACTGCGCTCTACGGTGGTGACCCGCGGCGGCGCGCGGCCAACGTCGCGGGGCTGCGCGGGCAGCTCCTGCAAGATCTGCCCGTCGATCACTACGTGGTCGAGCTCATCGCCGAGGGCGAGAAGACGTGCCTGCCCGAGGACCTCTCGCGGCGCGTGCTCCACGTCCCGGTGTACGGCGGCGACGCCACGGGCGACCTCTTCCAAAAAGAGGCGCTCTTGAACCTCGGCTGGCGCCACGCCCGCGCGCGCCATCCTTATAATCACTTCATCTTCACCGACGCCGACGTGATGGCGCTGCGCTACGACTGGTGGCGCCTTCTCCGCGCGCGTCTTCGCGAGCGCGAGGGCATGGTGGTGCAAGGCCTGCGCGTCGCCTACGACTCGGGGGACAAGTGGTATCGCTGCTTGTCCACGGCGGCTTACCTCGCGGGCGGGATGCGGACCGATCTCTTGCTCTCGGACGGCTTCGCCTTCGGCATCAACCACGCCTTGCTCGCGCGCATCGACGGGCTCAACCCTTACAGCATCGACGGTTGCGGCGACTCCACCTTCATCGGCGAGCTCTTCCCCGAGCTTGGCCGTGTGGTCGCGCACGACAGCCTCCGCTGGTTCGCCCCCGTGCGGCGCGCGCTCGATGTTACGGTTGAGCTCGACTACTTGCCCGTGGATCTCGTGCACCTCTTTCACGGCAAGCTCACCGAGCGCAACTACGCCATGGTGGCGCTCGCGATCGAGGCCTTCGACAAGCCGCTCTCAGAGCTCATAACTCTCGATGAGAGCGGGGTGCTCGCCTGGCGGGATCCTCGCTGCCGCGAGCGCGAGATCTTGCGACAGCGCGCGCTCATGCGCTCGCGCGCAAAGGTCGAGGAGATCTTCGCCAGCGCCGGACACCCCTGGCCCGCCCGTCTGCGGCAAGCCTTCGCGCCTGCGACCGAGCCCGAGCTCTGCCTGCTCGACAAGCTCACGCACCTTACGCCCAAGGGACAAAGCCGCGTCTTCGAGCTCGACGCCTGCCTCGTCGGCGCCTACCCCTGGTCATTCGGGGAGGGGGTGGAGACGCGCGGGCCGCTCGGCGGGCTGCCGCTACGCGCCGATGGCGCGGATATCTGGCTCGAGCTTTTAGCCAAGGACGAGGTCGAGCTCTGGCGCGCCGGCATCGCGCTCGCCCCGGGATATATCCCGTGCTCGCTCGCGGGCATGCGCTCGCTCTTTCTTTGCGTAAAGCTCCCGCCGGGCGCGGCCGCGCAGCTCGAGCTCGGGCTTGGCTCGAGGCTCGCCGACGGCAGGCTCGTGCAGTCATCCTTCGTCACGCGGGCAGTCAGCTCGCGCGGCGCCGCGCCTTGCGAAGTCACCGTGGACCTCTCCGAGTTTATGGTGCCGGAGAGCTTCGACCCGGAGCGCGTCGAGACGCTCCTCTTTGCGTGCGCGCGCGCCGAGAGCCTGTCTATAACGCGGGTGCGCCTGAGCCCAGAGCCCGCAGAGGCGAGCGCGCTCCACCTCGTAAGCTCCGAGCGCGCGGGCACGCCGCTTACGGTCTCGCTCTACGGCTTTGCGAGCGCTGCTACAGCGCTCGAGATGACCCTCGACGGTGCGGGCGTCCCGGTGCTCGAGCTTGCGCCGGCCGCAAAGAGCGCCGCTGTCGCGTTCCCCTTCGGGCCGGCTTGGCCCATAACCTCGCTCGAGCGCTACATGGAGGTCGAGCTCGAGCTCATGGCTTCTTGCGACGACGGCGGTGAGCTTCGGCTCGTCGCGAAGTGCGAAGGCGAGCGCACGGTAGCGCTCGCCGTCCTCGGTGATGACGAGCTCGACGCCGAGGGCTTCGTGCGTAAGAGGGTGAGCCTGGCCTCGCTCGACCCGGCGTCTTCGGGCTTGCTGCGCCACGCGCGCGCGCTCGAGCTCGAGCTTACGCGCGTGCGCTTTCTCGCGGTGCGCACCCTCGTCGTTGTGCGCGAGCGCCCTCTTAAGTCTTTTGCCTTCATCTCGTCGGACGCGCTCGCCGCGCGCCTGGTGCTCGCACAGAGCGCTGGCGGGGGCGTGGTCACGCACGGCGGCTGCTTACCTGTCGGGTCGTCTCGCGAACGCGCGGTGGTCAACGTGCGGGTGACCACAAATGGCGCGTGGGTCTTGCTCGCGTTCAACAGAGAATGGACGGCGTTGGATCTTAGTCGTCACCACGTCGTGCTGATGACCATGCATGGCCGGCACCCGCCGGCGCCGCGCATGTACATCGATTGCGATACGGAGCGCCCCGGCGAGCTCGTCTCGATCCCGCTTTTGGTCAGCGCGCAGCGGCCGAGCGGCAAAGAGCTCATGCTTTGCGGCTCTTTGGTGGAGCTTACGCCGCGCGAGCGCGAGGCGCTGCGACGCGCCCGCCAGCTCAAGCTCGTCTACTATGATCCCTGCGAGGTGGAGATCTCGTGCGCCGAGGTCTGCGTCGATGCGGAGAAGAGCAGCGCGTAGCCCTTGAGCACCGCGTCGCAGATCATCTGCACCATGCCACGGAAGTCGCCCATGTCACCGCGGCCGAGGGCGAGGTAGTACTTGTAGCGATCCTCGACCTCGATCACCGCCGGGGGCAGGCCGTTCGCGAGCAACGAGGTCATCATGAGCAGGCGGCCGGTGCGGCCGTTGCCGTCGAAGAAGGGGTGGATGGCCTCGAAGTCGTAGTGCTCCTGTGCGATCTTGGCGATGACGTCCGGCCGCTTCTCGTTGATGTCTGAGACGAGCTTGCGCATCTTCACCGGCACCATCTGCGCGCTCGGGAGCGCCTTCTCGGTGTTGGTGAGGTTGACGTAGCCCGTGCGGTAGCGGCCCGGGAGCTTGTCGTTGGAGTTGTAGAGCACGATTTCGTGGAGCTTCTTGATGTAGGCCTCGTCGATGCGCATGCCCGGCCGTACGTGCTCGATGACATGAAGCATGGCGTTGCGGTGGTTGATGGCCTCGAGGATCTCCAAGAGCTCCTTGCCGCGTACGAGCTTGCCGGCGATGGCGGTCGCGGTCTCGCGCATGGTCATGCGGCTGCCCTCGATGGCGTTCGAGTGGTAGGTCAGCATCAAGATCAAGCGCGCGCGAAGCGCTGCGTCTTCGCGCAGGCGCGCGAGCGGCGAGCCGTGCTTTCTCCGCAAGGCCATGACCAGAGGTTGTAGATCGACGTGCTCTTTGAACAAGGCGTCGATGTCGCGCGACTCGCGCGCTCGCGGCGACGCCTGCCCGCGCAGCCACCTATGCATCGAGCGGTAGCTGACCTCGAGCTCTCGCGCCAGCGCCACCGGCCCCATGCCCGTCGCGGCGAGGATCCGCTCGAGCTTCTCCTTGTCATCTAGAGGCTGCCACGGCGCTTTTTTTGTAGGACACATGTCGTACACCTTTGATCGGGTGCTGATATGACAAGTGTCACATTTTAAAATTAATCAATCAAGCCAAAACGGCATATGTGAGCTTGTCGCCCCGCGCCCCCGCGCGAAACTCGGCGACGCTCTTGAGGGTGGTCTCGGCGATGTTCGCGAGCGCCTCCTCGGTGAGGAAGGCCTGGTGGCTCGTGATGAGCACGTTGTGGAAGGTCATGAGGCGGGCGAGCGTGTCGTCGGTTATCACCTCGGCCGAGCGGTCCTCGAAGAAGTACGGCCCTTCCTCCTCGTAGACGTCGAGGCCGGCGGCGCCGATGCGGCCGCTCTTTAGGCCGATGATGAGGGCCCGCGCGTCGACGAGGCCACCGCGGCTCGTGTTGATGAGGATGACCCCGGGCTTCATCATGGCGATGCGCTCGTGGTTGATGAGGTGGTGGGTCTCGCGGGTGAGCGGCGTGTGCAGGCTCACGACGTCGGAGGCGCGCAAGAGCTCGTCGAGGCCGACGTAGCGCATGCCGATGCGCTCGGCGTAGGCCTGGTCGACGTAGGCGTCGTGCGCGAGGACCGTCATGCCGAAGCCTCGCAAAGCCTCGGCGAGGCAGCGGCCGATCTTGCCCATGCCGACGATGCCGGCGGTTCGCCCATGGAGGTCTATGCCCACGAGGCCGCTCAAGCTGAAGTTACCCTCGCGCACGCGGTTGTAGGCGCGGTGGGTCTTGCGGTTGAGGGTTAGGATCAAGGCGACCGCGTGCTCGGCGACGGCGTGCGGTGAGTAGGCAGGCACCCGCACCACCGAGATGCCGAGCTCCAAGGCGACTTTCAGATCGACGTTGTTGTAGCCCGCGCAGCGCATGGCGAGCAGCTCGACGCCGCCCGCCTTGAGCTGGCGGAGCACGCTGGCCGAGAGGTCGTCGTTGACGAAGGCGCAAACCATGGGGAAGCCGTCGGCGAGGGCGACGGTTCGTGGGCTGAGCCGCGGCTCGAGGAAGCGGACGCGCAGGTCGTCGCCGAGCCGCGCGGTGAAGGCGTCCTCGTCGTAGGGCTTGGTGTCGAAGAAGGCCAAGAGCTCGCGCGGGTCGCGGCCCTGGCGCGCGAGCAGGGTGGCGAGCTCGCTCGTCCGTTCACGCACCTTGCTCCCGAGGAAGCTGAGCAGGGAGCGGCTGAGCATGGGCCACTTGGCGGCGATCTGGAGCACGCGCGTCTTATCTAGCTGGAGGATGACCGTGTGCTCCATGGCGCGTAACGACGCCGAGCGCCTGGCGTCGTCCGCCACGCTCGTGAGCCCGCCCGCGTCCCCGGGTTGGAGCTGACGCAGCGGTACCTCTATTCCCTGCTCGCTCGTCTTCGAGCCCTGCACCAGGCCGGACTCGATCACGAAGGCCCAGGTGGAGGGCTCTCCTTCGTCGAAGATCAGCTCGCCCGGGGCATAGCTCTTGCGCACCGCGAAGGAGGCGAGCTCGGTGAGCACCTCCGCGGGCAAGGCGGCGAAGGGGGAGACCGTGGTCAAGGAGTCGATCAGGTTCTGGTCTGACATCTTATGAAACCATCCTCTCGAGGGGCGCGCGCGCCGCTTCGATCACCGCGCGGTCGAGCGTGATCTCGGGCGCGAGGTTTTGCAAACAGGCGTGGAGCTTTTCGAGTGTGTTCTTGCGCATGTGCGGGCAGGAGCTGCACTCACACGAGTTGGCCTCGGCCTCGGCCGGGGCCGCGGCGATGAACCTCTTTTTTGGTGAGGCCTTCTGCATCTGGTGGAGGATGCCGCGCTCGGTGGCGACCACGAAGGTGCTCGCCGTGCTCGCGCGCGTGTAGTCGAGCAGCGCCTTGGTAGAGCCGATAAAGCGCGCGTGCGCGAGGACGGGCGCCTCGCACTCGGGGTGAGCGATGAGCTCTGCGCCCGGGTTTTGCTCGAGCAGCGAGATGATGTGCCGCTCGGCGAAGGTCTCGTGTACGACGCAGCTCCCTTGCCAGAGCAGCATCTCGCGGCCGGTCTTTTCTGCCACGTAGCGGCCGAGGTTCTTGTCCGGGGCAAAGATGACAGGAAGGTCTGCTGGAATGTTGCGCACCACCTCGACCGCGTTGCTCGAGGTGCACACATAATCGGAGAGGGCTTTTACGGCCGCGCTCGTGTTGATGTAGCTCACGACGACGTGTCCTTTGTGCTCGGCTTTGAAGGCTGCGAATTTATCGGCGGGGCAGTCGTCGGCGAGTGAGCAGCCGGCCTCGAGGTCGGGGAGCAGGACGCGCTTTTTGGGGTTCAAGATCTTGGCGGTCTCGGCCATGAAGTAGACGCCGCAGAGGACGATGACGTCGGCCGTGGACGCTTGCGCGGCGCGGGCCAAGGCGAGCGAGTCGCCGAGCACGTCGGCGATGTCCTGGATGTCGGGGTCTTGGTAGTAGTGCGCCAAGATCAAGGCGTTGCGCTCTTGCTTGAGCTTGGTGATGGCGTCGAAGAGGTCTATGGGCATCGCAACCTTTCTCCTTTAACTAAAGGCCACTATCTTTGCCAAGATAAGACACAGACGCGGTTTGGGCCTGGAGCTTACGATGAAAAGGTTCCTCTTCTCGATCACGATCGTCTTCGCCGCGAGCTGCGCGGACGAGGGCGCCTCGCCGAAGGGGGCGCGGGGAAGTCGGGACCTCGCCTTCGCGGTGGAGGTGTCCGCAGTCGAGGCGCGCAAGGTCGAGTACACGATCACGGCCACAGGCTCGCTCGAGGCCTACGAGCGCGTGCACGTGACCGCGCGGGTGCCGGGCACCGTCGAGGCGGTGCGCTTTCGCGAGGGAGATTTCGTAAAGCGCGGCGAGTCGCTCGTGCAGATCGACGCGGAGCGCTACGCCATCGCCGTGCGCGCGGCCGAGGCGGAGCTCATGCGCGCCGAGGCGGGCCTCGCCGAGGCGGAGGCTGGGCTCGGTCGCCGTGAGCAGCTCGCGGGCGAGCGGCCGGAGTTCGTCGCCGAAGAGGAGCTCGTTACCTGGCGCACGCGAGCGAAGACGGCCGCGGCGGCGGTCGCGTTGGCGCAGGCGGCGCTCGCGCGGGCGAAGCTCGACTATGCGCACGCCCGCCCGGGGGCGGCGGTGGCGGGGGTGATCGAGACGCGCGCGGTGGAGACGGGGCAATACGTGCAGGTCGGTGCGCCGCTCGCGACGCTCCTTCGCCGCGACCCCTTGCTCTTGCGCTTCGCGGTGCCCTTGCAGGACGCGGCCTTCCTCGTAAAGGACATGCCCGTGCGCTTCGACGCCGGGGGGAGCACGGAGCTCTTGGCCACGGTAACGCACGTGGCGCAGAGCGCCGAGGAGCGCTCGCGGCTCGTGCGGGTGCGCGCCGAGGTGAGCGCAAAGAGCGCGGGTGTCCTCCGGCCGGGCTCGTTCGCCGAGGTGCGAATCGCGGTGGGTCAGCGCGACGCGGCGGCGGTCTTGCCCGAGGGCGCGATCCGCGCGAGCGAGCGCGGCTTTTTGGTCTACGTGGTCGAGGGTGAGGTGGCGCGCGAGCGTGTAGTCGAGCTCGGGATGCGCACCGCCGACGGCCACATCGAGGTCAAGCGCGGCGTCGAGGCGGGCGAGCTCTTGGTGGTGCGCGGCGCCGAGGCGCTGCGAGACGGTGTGAAGGTGCGCGCGAGCCGCGCGGCGAGTGATCGCGAGACCGGGACATGAACCTCACCGAGGTCTCGGTCAGAAAGCCGCTCTTCGCGTGGATGATCATGGCGGCCACCGTTATCTTCGGGGTGCTCGCCGTAAACCGCATCGGTATCAGCCAGTTCCCCGACGTGGACTTCCCCACCGTGAGCATCACCGCGGTGTGGGAGGGCGCCTCGCCCGAGGCGATGGAGCACGACGTCGCCGAGCTCATCGAGGAGGCGGCGATGCAGATCGAGGGGGTGCGCTCGATCACCTCGAGCTCGCGGCAGGGCTCCACCCGCGTCACCGTCGAGCTCGATCTCGCGCGTGACATCGACGTCGCCGTGCAGGAGCTCCAGGCGCGGATCGCGCGGGTGCAGCGGCGCCTGCCCGTGGATCTCGAGCCGCCCACCGTCTCGAAGTCCAACCCCGAGGACCAGCCCATCATGTGGATCGGGGTCTACGGCCCCTACTCGCGCCAGATGCTCGCCGACATCGCTCGCTACCGCGTGCGCGAGAAGCTGCAGACCATCCCGGGGGTGGGCGAGGTCACCGTGGGCGGCGCCATCGAGCGCAACGTCAGGATCTGGGTAGACGCGGCCAAGCTCGACGCCCGGGCCGTCACCGTGAACGAGGTCATCGCCGCCCTCGGCCGCGAGCACGTCGAGCTGCCAGCCGGGAGGCTCGAGACCCGCGGCCGCGAGGTGTCGGTGCGCGTGCTCGGTGAGGCGCTCGCGCTCGACGCCTTCGGTAAGATCATCATCCGCGAGGACGACGCGGGCCCCATCTACCTCGAGGACGTGGCGCTCATCGAGGACGGCTTCGAGGATATACGGCGACACTCGCGCGTCGACGGCGTCCCCGCGCAGGGCCTCGGCATTCGCAAGCAGCGCGGCGCCAACGCGGTGGCGGTCGCCGACGGGGTGCGCGCCGCCATCGCCGAGCTTCGCCCCATGCTGCCCGAGGGGATGGAGATCGGGGTCCACTTCGACTCGACGAGCTTCATCCGCGACTCGGTGCACGAGGTCGAGCTCGAGCTCATGCTCGCCGTCATGCTCACGGCCCTCGTGTGCTGGCTTTTTCTCGGTTCTTGGTCCAACACCTTGAACGTCGCGCTCGCGATCCCCATGTCGCTGCTCGGCACCATCGGCGTCATCTACTTCTTGGGATTTACGCTCAACACCTTCACGCTGCTCGCGCTCGCGCTCGCGGTGGGCATCGTCGTCGACGACGCCATCATGGTGCTCGAGAATATCTTTCGGCACGCCGAGGGCGGCAAGTCGCGCGCGCGCGCGGCGCTCGAGGGCACGGCGGAGATCGTCTTCGCGGCGCTCACCGCCACGCTCGCCGTCGTCGCCATCTTCCTCCCCGTGGTGTTCATGGACGGGGTCATCGGCCGCTTCTTCTTGCAGTTCGGCATCACGCTCAGCATCGCCGTGGTCTTGTCCTACCTCGAGGCGATAACCCTCGCCCCCGCGCGCGCCGCGCAGATGCTCGCGACGAGCCGCGAGGGGCGCAGCCGCGTCGGCATAAAGGTGGATCGCATCTTCGCCGTCGCGAGCGCGAAGTACCGCGGCCTGCTCGGCAGGGCATTACGCCGGCCGTTCTTGGTGCTCGCTGCGGCAGCGGTGATCTTCGTCCTCGCGCTCGGGCTCTTGCTCGAGATGCCGAGCGAGCTCGTACCCTCGCAAGACCAGAGCCGCCTCGTGCTGCAGGTGCGCACCCCGGTGGGGACCAGCCTCGAGGAGACCGACCGCAGGATCATGGAGGTAGAGGCCATCGTGCGCGCGCGGCCCGAGGTGGTGCGGGTCTTCTCCATGATCGGCACCTTCGGCGGCGCCACCAACGGCGGCAGCGTCTCGATAACTCTCTCGCCGCCGCGTGAGCGCGAGCTCGATCAGGCAGCGCTCGCCGCCGCCTTGCGCCGAGAGCTCCGTGACGTGCCGGGCGTGCGCGTCATCATCCAGGACCTCTCGCAGGCGGGCTTCACGGCGCAGCGCGGCTTCCCCGTCGAGCTCTCGGTGCGCGGCCCCGACTTCGACGAGCTCGTGCGGCTCGTGCGCGGGCTCATGTCCGAGCTCGCGAAGACCGGGCTCGTGCAAGACCTCGACAGCGACTACGAGGTCGGCATGCCGGAGCTACGGGTGACCCCCGACCGCCACCGCGCCGCCGACCTCGGGGTGCCGATCTCCGAGATCGCGAGCAGCGTCAACGCGCTCATAGGCGGCGTGCGCGTCGGGCGTTACAGCACGGGCGGCAGGCGCGTGGACGTAAGGCTCCGGCTACTCGCGGCGCAGCGGCAGCAAGGCGAGGACATCACGCGGCTCAAGGTGCGAAGCGACCGCGGCGAGCTCACTCCGCTCTCGGCGCTCGTCACCACCGAGGAGCGGCCGACCTTGCTCTCGATCACCAGGCGCGAGCGTGAGCGCGCCATCACCGTTTTTGCGAACGTCGCGCCGGGTAAGGCGCAGAGCGACGCGCTCGCGGCGGTTGCCCGGCTCGGTCGTGACATGCCCGAAGGTTATCGCGTGGTGCTCGGGGGCGCGAGCGTGGCCTTCCGCGAGTCGATGAGCGGCCTCGTCTTCGCGCTCATGCTCGGCGTCCTCGTCGCTTACATGCTGCTCGTCTCGCAGTTCAACTCGCTCATGCACCCGCTCACCATCCTCAGCATCTTGCCGCTCTCTTTGGCCGGGGCCGCGGCGGCCTTGTGGCTCACCGGGAGGACGCTCAACATCTTCAGCATGATCGGCCTCTTGCTCCTCATGGGGATCGTCAAGAAGAACTCCATCCTGCTCGTCGATTACGCGAACCAGGCGCGCGGTCGCGGCGCGAGCGACGCGGCCGCGGCCATGCGCGAGGCGGGGGCGGTGCGCCTTCGGCCCATCCTCATGACCTCGATCGCCACGATGATGGCGGCCTTGCCGGCGGCGTTGGGCCTCGGGGCGGGGGCGGAGCTGCGCACGCCCATGGCCATCGCGGTCATCGGCGGTCTTCTGCTCTCGACGGCGCTCAGTCTATTCGTGGTGCCGGCGTTTTATGTGGTGGCGGATCGGGCGGCGGCGAAGCTTCGGCGAGCGCGCCGTGGCGGCGCAAGAAGAACCAAAGCCTTATCATCGTCAGAAGGTGCGTGACGGGGAGTATGCCTTGATCAACGCGGTAACGTGCTCCACCAACTCTGGGAGCTTCGTGGTCAGCGTGTCCCAGATGAGCTCTTCATCGAGGTCGGTGTAGGCATGTGCAAGGACATTGCGAAAACCGACAAGCTTAGCCCACGGGATTGTAGGGTTGTCCTCGCGCATATTCTCTGGAATGTGTCGCGCTGCCTCACCGATGACTTCGAGATTCCGCACTACCGCGTCGAACACCATGTCGCTCTCGATGAATTGGTCGAAGCTCATGTCGGATACATAGCGCAGAGCCTTGCTCGCGGCGTCGACCATGTCTTCGAGATAGAGGTGGAGATCACGCGACATGCACAAGATCTCGGTCGATATTGCGCCGTAAGCGATCTCGCCGCACCATTCGTGGTGTAGCCAAGTCGACTTTTGTGCCCAGTATTCGTTCGAGAAACAGCAATAGCCCAGTGTATTTATCGAACGTTACGGTCTCTTCGAACTCAACGAGCACGTCAACGTCGCTGGTGCTAGTTGCTTCATCACGTGCCACCGAGCCAAACAGCGAAAGCGATTTCACGCCAAATCGTTGGATTTCGGCGTTGTGGGCCGCAAGTCGGCGCAGAGCTTCGTCACGTTGCATGGCGCAAATCCGTCATCGCTCAACATACTACACGCGCTCTACGCGCTCAGTCTATTCGTGGTGCCGGCGTTTTATGTGGTGGCGGATCGGGCGGCGGCGAAGCTTCGGCGAGCGCGCCGTGGCGGCGCAGCTTGAGGTAGATGCCGGTCGCGAGCAAGGCGGCGAGCAGCGCCGCGTACTGCGAGGTGGAGAGCAGGTAGACGCCGCGCTCGCTGTCGCCACGGAAGAATTCGATGACGAAACGCGCGCACGCGTAGGTGGCGAGCCAGATCAAGAAGAGCTGGCCGTCATAGCGCTTGCGCCGCGCGAAGAGGAGCAAGAAGCTAAAGAGCGCAAACTCCACCAGCGCCTCGTAGAGCTGCGTCGGGTGCACTGGCAGGGGCGGCTCGGTGAGCCCCACGAGGCCCTCGCTCTGCTGCGCTTGATGCGCGAACGAGGCGAGCGGGAAGACCACGCCGAAGGGCATGCTCGTCGGCGCGCCGTGGCAGCAGCCGGCGAAGAAGCAGCCGATTCTCCCGAAGCCGTGCGCCAGGGCCATGTAGGGGACCATGAGGTCTACGTAGCGCCAGAAGGGCAGGCGGTTTCGGCGACAATAGAACATCATAAAGAGCGTGGCCGAGAAGAAGCCGCCGTACCAGACGAGCCCGCCCTGCCAGAACGCGAGGATGCGTAAGGGATTAGCCAAATACTCAGGCAGCTTCGTGACGATGAACAAGAGCCGCGCGCCGAGAAGCCCCATGAGCAGCATGTAGAAGCCGAGGTCTGTGACGCGGCTCGGGTCTTCGCCGCGGCGCTTCGCCTCGCGGGTGACGAGCAGCATGGCGAGCAAGAACCCCGTGGCGATGAGCAGGCCGTAGGTGTGCAGGCGCCAAGGCTCCGAGAGCAGTCCGAACAGGCGGGTCTCGAGGAGGACTGGGAACATGCTTACTTCTTCTTAGCCGCCCGAGGTCTTGCGCTGG
>CAYXQW010000025.1:0-14927 GCA_964466695.1 uncultured Bdellovibrionales bacterium | reverse complement strand
ATTCTCACATTCTAATAATCGCGTGACTTTTCGGTGGCCTGAGCAAAGCCGCAGTGAAACCGGGGAGTCTGGTTTCACTGCGGCGCTCAACGATTGCGCTCAGTCTTGGTCGCGGAACTTCCACAGCACGTTGATGACCCACCACTGGTCGTTCCAGTAGCCAAGGTGCAAGAGGTCAACGTAGTTGTTTGAGACCACGCGCACTGAAGCCATGTCGTGGTCGACGTCGAGCACGGTGATATCCTCCTTGCGCTCGTTGCCGGTTTGCCCACCATATTGAGGAACGAGGCCGAGCAGCGTGGGCAGATCGAGGTGGTCTATGCCCTGCGGTGCTTCAGGATTCATGCTGCGCTTGGCGAGCGCGGGGTGCAAACCTGCCGCCATGCGTGCCGTGTCCTTGTCGTACCAGCCCTCGACATAGTCCAAAACCGGCTTGCGCACCGCGCCTAGGTCACTCCCCGCGTCGGCGTGACTGCCGTCATTGGCAAAGCGCCAGAGTGTGTTGATGATCTGCCAACCGTCCTCGCGCCTGCCGAGGGCGACATAGTCTACATAGTCGTTGGATGTAACTTTGGCGCAGGCGATGTCTCCTTCAATCGCTTGCACGTCTATGTCGAGCCGTCGCTCGTCTCCCGTTGTGCCGCCATACTGTGGCAACAAAGTGAGCAAGGTGGCGAGATCGAGCTCTTCGAGCCCGTTCGGTGCTCCTTGGTTCATGTGCCGCTTGGCCAGATCTGGATGCAGTCCGTGCTGCATACGTTCGGCGTCTTTATCGTACCAGCCGTCCACATAGTCGTGAATTGGCGCTTCGATGGCTGCCAAGAGCTTGATTTTTGCCATGTCTTCCTCTTCTCCCGATGACGTCTTCTCACAACTCATGGTCGCCGCCGCCATCGCCAAAGCACAACACGCCCTTCGAACGCCACTCGTCCGGATCATCTTTTTGGTCCTTTGCATAGACTCGTCCGTGCCGACGTGGCCAAACGGCGCACGGCGGACAAAGACGATGTTCGTAATAGGTGAGAGGCTAGCGTCTCGAGATATACTTTATGAGCGACAAAAACCCCTGACAAGTACGCACAATTTAGGCGTATAGTAACCGATCGGTTACTCATGATAAAAAGCTCGCCCGGGGGATGACGCCAAGCCGACTTGCTCAGGGTGTTATGCGGGATTGACGGGGCAACGCAAGACAAGCAACCCCACGATGAGAAGGAGAGGTGCGAGATGGTGCGCGTGCGCGATAAGAACTATCGGTGCAACCTCGAGTTCGCGGTCGACATGATCCGCGGTAAGTGGAAAGTCGACATCGTGTGCGCGCTGCGCCGCAACGGTATCGTTCGCTTCAACGAAATGCGACGCCACATCCCTGGGGTCTCGCAACGCATTCTCTCTCGCCAGTTGCACGAGCTGGAGCACTATGGCGTGATTCGTCGCAAGATCTACCCTGAGGTCCCGCCCCGCGTAGAATACTCGCTCACCACGTCAGGCAAAGCTTTGTGCGACTTGTTCCACAATCTCATCGAGTGGGCCGGCACACACATCGCCAAGCTCCAGTAGCCGGTAGCCTGTCGTCGAGTCGCTCCCGACTCCCGGGAACCGCGCCCATGGGAATGGACCCGCATGGCGATGTGAGGCACGATGTCGAAATAGGTTTATGGTCTCGCTTTTCGCGGAGGTGTGCATGTCGAGCCCGGAGTCGACTAGAGTCCTCGTGGTGATGGGAGATCCGGAGCTGTCGCTCACGACGCAAGCCGCGCTGACCCATCCGCGCTTGCTCGTGCAAATAGCGGCGAACGAGCAGGACGTGGTGAAGGCCTTGACCACGGAGCAATTCGACGTGGTGCTGGTGGGCGGGCACATCGGCAAGCGCGGCCCTCTGGTCCTCTGCGACGTGGTGCGCCTGCGCCAGCCGCAGGCGCTCGTGCTCATCTTGTTGCGCGGTGAGCTCGACTCGCAGCAGCTTCGCGATCATCAAGAGAGGAGCTTGCCTGGTGTTCATTACCTCGATCTGCGCGCCGCGGCGCCAGGGGACGATTGCGGGGCCGAGGTGCGCGCGGCGGCGCTGCGTATCTTGAACATAGACGAGGATGCGCTGTGCGCGCAGAGCGTAAAGGAGAAGCTCGCAGAGCTACGCGCCGGCGACGGAGGCCTGTCGGAGGACGAGGTCTTGGACGGCGAGGAGGTGGGCTTCGCGGTGGAGGTCGCGGCGCCGGAGGGGAAGGACGTCACGATCACGGAGGATGATCTCTCCTTCGTCGCGCGCATGATCGCGCGTACGCGGGGCGTGGATTTTCGCGGCGCGCAAACATCGACGCAGGCGCCCGAGGGCACCGATCGGGCCACCGCCAAGCTGCGCGACCGCGTGCGCGAGCTCGAGCGCTACGTGGCGCGAGTCTGCCACGTCTACGCCGCGCGCCAACACGGCTTCGATCACGCCGCGGAGCGGGTGGCGAAGGCCGAGGAGGCGGCTACGGCCGCCGCACGCGAGCTCTCTGGGGAGCGCGAACGGCGCGCGCAAAAAGAGGAGCAGCTCGAGGCCCTCGGCCGTCGCGCGGAGCTCGCCGAGGCGAGGCAGCGCGAGCTCGACGCCGAGTGCGAGCGGCTGCGCGAGGAGCTTCGCAGTAAAGACGCGACCTACACGGCGGTGCTCACGCAAGCCCAGGAGGCCTTTGCGCAGCTACGAGAGCAGTCGGCGCAGACGCTCGCCTTCTACGAGCGCAGGGCCGGTGAGCAGGACCTGCAAATCAAGGAGAACCAGCAGGAGCTGGCGAAGTTGCTCGAGCGTGAGCTGCAGGGCGCGGAGAAGCTCGCGGAGCTCTTGCCGCGGCTCGAGGAGGACGCGACGCTGCGCGGCAAGCTCGCCGAGATCGAGGCGCGCTTCGCCGAGGTGCGCGGTGCCGCCGAGGCCGCCGAGCTGCGTGTCCGTGAGCTCGAGCCCGAGCTTGCGGCACGTGACGCCGAGCTCGCGCGCGCCGTGGCCGCGCGGGATGAGCTCGTCGCGCAAAACGAAGCTGCGCGTGCCGAGGAGCAGCAGGCGCGCGCCGCGGCCGTGGAGGCCGTGGAACAAAAGCTCACCCTGGCGCAAGCGGCGCTCGCGGAGCGCACGACGGAGCTGGCCGAGTGCCAGCGCGAGCTGACGACCCTGCTCGCGCACGCGCAGGATCTCGAGCAAGATCAAGCGCGGCTCACGCAAGAGCTCGAGATCGCGGCCAAAGACAAGAGCCACTGGGAGAAGCTCGAGAGCGATCTGCAAGACGAGGTACAGCGGGCCAAGGAGCGGGGGCTCGAGCGCGCGCTCGACGCGCGGCTCATGGCGATCGAGGAGCACACCCGGCTCGCCACGGATTCCTTCGCGCGCTACGGCGAGGCCGTCTCCGCCCTCGATCAGCGCACCGCCAAGCAAGCGAGCCTCGTCGATCGTATGGCCCGTATGCTCGAGGCGCCCGAGGGACGCCGCGAGGGCGGCATTGAAGGGCCGCTGCCGTCGGTCGAGGCCGCGCGGCTTTTGGCCGAGAGGATGCGCCCCGAAAAGAGCGCGGGCAAGAAGTGGCTGCGCGTGCTGCGGCGGCCTTGGGTCTTGGGGTTATCGTTATTGGCGTTGTGCCTGGCCGCCGTCTTGGCGATCTTCTCCGGCTCGCGCGCGGCTCCTGACGAAGGCGTCGAGGCGGCCGAGACTGAAGCTACGGAGGGTAGCGAGGCGCCGCCGCCGCGAGCGCCAAACGAAGCCGCGCAAGAGCCGGCCGCGCCTGTCGAAGGAGATGAGGCCGAGGCCAAAGCCGCGGTGGACGACGCGCCCGCGCCGCCTGCCGATGACGCGCAAGCCGCGCCCGCGCCGCTCGGCAAGGAGGAGCGGCGAGAGCTGCGGAGCAAGTTCTTCGAGCTCTACAAGGCGAAGAAGTGGGAGGAGGCGATCGCGGCGGGCGCGCGCCTGCGGGCGAGCGGCAAGATCGACTGGGAGACCGAGCTCAACCTCGCGCGCGCGCTGCGCTCGAGCGGTCGTGAAGAAGAGGCGATCGCCGCCTTCAAGGCCTTTGTCGCGGCCTACCCCAAGAATAAGTACGCCGCCGAGGCCAAGGCCGCATC
Source organism: uncultured Bdellovibrionales bacterium (assembly GCA_964466695.1). Lineage (GTDB taxonomy): Bacteria > Myxococcota > XYA12-FULL-58-9 > XYA12-FULL-58-9 > JAFGEK01 > CAYXQW01. The sequence continues at coordinate 10,841 of CAYXQW010000025.1, read as the reverse complement.
CGAGCCCAAGAAGAAGTAAGGGCCTGTCGCGAAATAAATGGATCGGCGGCCAAAACGAGCCAGTTATTTTGCGTACTAAGGGCTATCGGGGTTTTTGGCGATAAGGGTTTATGGGCCGCGCGGCCCGCAGCGCGAGGTGGCGGTCGATCATACGCGAGAAGGAGTCGAGCAGATCGCCTAGGCCCTCGGCCTTGGCCTCGAGCACCTCGAGCGCGCGGACGATCGCCTCGATGGTGGACATGCAGTGCGGCTTCGGCTCGCGCCGAATGCGATAGAGGCTCGGGGCTTTGGGGGCGAGCCGTGCCTGTGGCAAGGCCGCGAGCGCGGGCGATTGCTTGAGCATGCTCTTTGCGTGCGGCCAGGTGCCGTCGATGAAGACGAGGCAGGAGGGCCTCCGCTCGAGGGCGATCTCCGCGAGGTCGCGCGCCGTAGGTCCCGGGAAGACGAGCAGAGCGTCATCGGGCACCGCGCGTGACCACGTCCGCCGGTGCTCGTAGGCTTCTCCGAAGACATCGACCGCTATCTTCTCGAGGCCCAAGACGGCGATGGGTACCGAGCCGAAAGGGTGCAGGCGCTCGCGCGGGTGCTGCAACACATAGATCTGCGTCGCGTTTTTCACCCGCGGGACATGTTCGCAAAGGCAGGCGTGACGGCGGCGAAGACACCTCGGGCAACGAGGGGAGGAGGCCGCGGTCATGGTCATTTTTCGGGCGTGCTCGCGTCCTTGGCCTCGACGTCGCTCAGGGCCTCTTGCAAGAAGGCGTGCCCGTGCTCGAGCTTCGAGCGCAAGTAGCGGATATTGAAGGGGTTGATGCCCGCGACGAGAGGCTGCTGTGAGGTGACGTCAAAGCCGAAGCGCTCGAGGGCCTCGCGTTTGGCGGGGTTGTTGCCGAGCAGGCGGAGCGTCTTCTTGCCGGCCCGGAGGTAATTGAGGATCCGGCCGGCGTCGGTGAAGTCGCGCGAGTCCGTCGGTAGACCGAGGTGCTCGTTGGCCTGGTAGGTGTCGTGCCCGGCGTCTTGCAGGATGTAGGTGACCGCCTTGGCCCAGAGGCCGATGCCGCGGCCCTCGTGCCCCGCCATGTAGATGAGCGCTCCCGCGCCCTCGTCGACGATGGTGCGGAGCGCGGACCAGAGCTGCGGCCCGCAGTCACAGCGCATAGAGCCGAGGACATCCCCGGTGAGGCAGCTCGAGTGGACGCGGACGAGCGGGTCTTTGGCGCCGGCGAAGTCGCCGTAGACGAGTGCGGAGTTCACCGCCATGTGCTCGGAGATGAGCGCGTAGAGCATGCGCGGGCCGTTCACCTGGACCTCGTCTACGACCTGCTCGATGCGCGTAAGCTCCGTGTGCCTGACGTTTACGTACCAGGACATACGCACGGTCTTTGCGCCTACGGTGATTGGCAGCGGGATGGGGCCGATCACGTGCAAGAAGGGATCGGCCGCGCCCTTGGGCAGCTTTTCACCGAGCTCGTCGAGGCAAAAGAGCTTGCCCGTGGCGGCGAGCTCGGCTTTTACGGAGGGGTCGATATAGGAGAACATGGGCCGCTGACATAGGGCATCAGGGCTTCGGTGTATAGGTTTCGAGGTGCAGTGGCAGATTTATCTGCACGGCCTTGCTGCTCGGGCGAAAGCGCAGCGAGCGCACCGCGTTGTTCAAGCAGCGGGTGGCCGCCGGCGCGTCCAGCGCGGGGTTGAGCGCGACTTTGTCGACGCGTCCGTTGGCGCGGATCTCGAGCTGCAAGGTGATGGTCTTCGGCACCGTACCGGGCTTGAGCTCGGCCAAGCAGCGGGTGATGAGGCCGAAGCTCCCGACCACGGTGCGCTCGATCTCCTCGGGCGTGAGCGGGCGGCTCGCGCGCGGGGAGGGGGTGGGCGCCTTGGTCTGCTGGCGGGGCGCGGGTGCGGGCTCTGGGTCCGCCGCTGCGGGCATGGGCAGGTCGACCGTGGTCTCGAAGCGCTGGGCCGCGTGCGCGCGCATGCGGATGGGAGTGATGGTCTCTGTGAGGCAGCTTCGCGCGGCGCCCAACGAAGGCGGGGTGGGCGAGACATCGGTGATGCGACCGTCGGCCTGCACCGAGAGCCGCGCGCGCGCCTCGGTGTCCTTTGCGAGGGGGGCTTTATAGCACGCGAGGATCTGCTCGCGGGCGCTGTCTATGGCGGCCTGGACCTCGGCGCTCGTCATGGGAGGGGGCGCGGGCTGGCGCGCGCTTCGCCAGAGGCCGATGCCGATGACGGCGGCGATCACGAGCAAAAAGCCCGCGGCGATCGCGAGCATACGCTTTGTGCTCCTGGGCTTTGAGACGAGGTCGGTGATGGTGACGCTGTCGATGCGCTTGCGCGGCGCCACCTCGTCGAGCGCCACGGTCGGGTTCTCGGGGGGAGAGGTGTCGCCCTCGCGGTGGAAGAGCGCCTCCATCGTGGCGAAAAACCTCCGCGTCGCCTTGGCGTAGTCGTCGGCGCTCGCGGGCTTGATGGCGGCGAGCAAGGCATCGTGGAAGGCCGCGGCGGTTTCGTAGCGCTCGTTAAGGTCCTTCGCGAGGGCCTTGTGCACGACGGCGTCGAGGCCCGAGGAGACGTCGCGACGGAGGGCGGGGAGCGCCGGGACGTGCGTCTCGACGATGAGCCGCAGGGTGTCGATCTCGTCCTCGCCCTTGAAGAGGCGCCGCGTCGCGAGCGACTCCCAGAGCACGATGCCCGCGCAGAAGATGTCCACGCGTTGATCGGCGTCCTTGGTCCGAAGCTGCTCGGGGGCGACGTAGCCGAGCTTGCCGCGGATGGTGCCCGGTCGCGTGGTGGAGATCTCGTTCTTGGCCTTGGCGATGCCGAAGTCGGTGATCTTCACCCATCCTTCTTTGGTGATGAGGATGTTCTGCGGCGTGATGTCGCGGTGCAGGATGTTCATCGGCTGCCCGTCGGGGTCGCAAAGGGTGTGGGCGTAGCTCAGGCCTTGCAGGACCTGCAACATGACGCTCACGGCCACCGGGATGGGCAGAAAACGCGCGTTGGTGGCGCAGTGCTCGAGGAGGTTGCTCAGGTTTACCGAGGGCACGTACTCCATCGCGATGTAGTATTCGTTGCCCTCCTTGGCGAGGTCGTAGACCTGGACGATGTTCTGGTGGTGGAGCAGGACGGAGAGCTTGGCCTCCTTGACCAGCATGGCGATGAAGTCGCGGTCGGCCGAGAGGTGAGGCAGCATCTTCTTGATGGCGACGGGGCGCTCGAAGCCCTCGACGCCGGAGATCTTGGCCCGGTAGACCTCGCCCATGCCGCCCGCGGCGATGCGCTCTTGCAGGAAATACTTGCCGAATTGCTGGCCGGAGCTCACGCTCCTCAGATCTATGTTCGCCCCGCACACACACCTCGCCAGGCGAACGTTCTTCGCGCGGGCGTCGTCGAGCGTGAACGACTCGTTACAGGCGGGGCAGGTTACGTGCACCCATCAACTTTAGCGCACAAGCGACGCGGCGCTCAAATATGACTACTTGCGGGTCACCTGGCGCAGGTAGAAACGCTCGACGCCGCCGCTCGAGGTCTTGTAGGTGATCTGATTTGTTCCTGTGGCGAGCTTTATGCTCTCGCGGAAGCGACCTTTCTTGTCGAGCGCTACCGCGGCGCCGTTGATCCACAGGCGGCTGCCGAGCCGCACCTCGCCGCTCGAGACGATCGACGCCGTCTTCACCGTCGCCTTGCGCGCGGGTGTGCGGATCCGCAGATCCACCACGGCGTTGTCGTAGGTGATGTTGAGCGCGTTGATGCGCCCTTGGGTGAGCTCCTTGCCGTCTTGCGCCAGCGCCTGCACGAGCCAGACGTAGCTGTCCTCGGAGAGACGGCCCGGGGCGAGGGTGAAGGTGGTCTCGGCGAGCGCCTCGTCGATGAGCGGCTTGTCGACGGCGTCGCTCTGAAAGAGCTTTATGCGATACTTCTCGGCGCCCTCCACCTTCGGCCAGCGCATGGTGATGGCGGGCAAGGTCTTTTGGAAATACACCACCGTGTTCTCGCCGGTCTCGTCGATGATGTTTTGGCGCTTGCAGTTTTGGCACTCGTTCTCGCGACCGCGCTCGATGCCGAAGCTGCCGGCGCGCCAGGAGTCCCCCACGCGCACGCGCCAGAAGTATTGGCCGTTGCCGAGCTCGTCGGTGACGAGCTCGGGCCGCGAGAGCTGCTCGTGCCAGACGAGCTTGGCGAAGTCGCGGTCGGTGGCGATCTGGACCTCGTAAGGGGGAGAGATGTCGTCGCTCGCGAAGGTGAGCTTGAGCGCCGGGATGGCACCGTCATGTTGTACGACAGCGTTCGTTCCTGCGCGGAGCTCGACCTTGGTGGAGGCGAGAGGCACAAGCTCCGAGGCGCCGTCGCGGCCGATGTTGAGCGTATAGCCGGGCTCGATGACGTCGCCGCTCGCGAGCCTGGCCCGCCCCTGGCGCACGGTGACGACACCGCCGTCGGCGGTCGCCTGCACCGCCACCTTGGCCGCCGCAAGACCGGGCTCGATGGTGACTTGCTGGCTTGCGAGCTTCACCTCGTGGCTCGCCGCTACTCCCTCCTGCCGCTCGAGGCCGAAGACCGCCCCCCCGCCCAAGAGCTCGTAGCGAGCCTTGTCCTCCCCCTCCAGTGCCACGGCATCTATCACCTTGAGCTCGCTGTTGGCTTGCAGGGCCACGCGCCCGTGCTCGCCCACGTCGAGGCTGGTGCTCGTGGTCTTGCGCGTGCGGATGGCCTCGCCACCTTGAAGCTCCTCTTTGCGCTCGGCCTTGCGCCAATCGGCGTCGTCCTTGCCGCGCACCTTCACCTGCGCGGGGTTGGCCGTGAGCACGATGCTCATGGCGACGGGGGCGGCGAGGGGTTTTTTGGCGAGCAGGCGACCCTCGGCGTCGAGGCCGCCGTCTTTCTCGATGCGGGTGCGCTTGCCGTCGCTGTCGATGATCTCGATCGCGCCGAGCAGCACGCGCAGCCCCTCTTCTTTGCTGAAGCTGACCTCGGTGTCGGCGTCGCCCCCGAGCTCGGCGTAGCCGAACGGGGTGCCGAGCGTAAAGCGCGCGCCGCCGGCCTTGCCCGTGGCCTTGACGCTGCCCTGCAAGAGCACGGCGCCGAGGTGCGCGGCGGTGGCGCTCGCGCGCCTTATGATGAGCGCGCTGTTCGGCCCGAGGCTCATGACCCCACCGCCCTCGAAGCTCACGCCGGCGCTGCTCTTGTCGCCGGTGGCGACGATGTCGCTCTCATAGAGCGACATGCCGGGGGCGCCCGGGCTCTTGTCGTCGCCGACCTGCACCGAGACCTCGCCCGCGGCGCTCGCGACGAGCGCGTCGGCCGGCCCGCGTGATTTGCAGCCACTCTGGGCCAAGAGCGAAATGGCGAGGGCAATGCCGACCGCCATGAGCAACAAACGCGGAGCAAGCTCAGAGCGGTGCCCACTTGCGTTGATTGTAACGAGGCGCGACAGACCGTTGCCGAGACGGGCGCCCGAGGCGCAAGCAGCGCAGTCGTACTTGGCGGTACGGCGAGCAGCGGAGCGACGAGGCCGCCCGTCGCAGGCAGGAATGTCGTGCCGCAGTAGATCAACGCAAATGGTCACCGCTCTATACATGACTTTTTACTCTAGCATCCGCATGCGGCTTTGGTCATCTGTATCTCGCGCTGCCGGGCACTGTGTCCGGTGTGGGATTTTGAGGTACGCTATTCTCGAAGGCGGTGGTCATGTCTGGAGCTTCTAATTCGATAGCTTTTTTGGTGACGATGTCTTGTCTTTCGACCGCGCGCGGCGCCTCGCTCGAGGTGGCGGTTTATGTCGAGGACGCGAGGTCGGCGCGCGCGCGCGTCGTGAGCGTGGTGGCGAAGCACGGCGAGCTGCTCGATGAGCGGGCCTTCGCGAGCGCCCTCTTTGCCCAGGGCAAGGGACGCGCGGCGCTCGACGCGAAGCTCCCAAAGCCGGCGCCAGCCGAGGTGCGCGAGCTTTTGCGCGGCGCGGCGCAAAAGCTCGGGGCGGACGTGGCTGTGGTGGTGATCTCGTCGCCGGCGGCGAGGAACACGCGCGCTCTGCGGTTGCTGGTCGTCGAGACAGGGAGCGGTCAGGCGCTCTTCGATGACGCCGTGGTGTTCTCGCGCGCCGCCAAGCGCAAGAAGAAGCTCGTGTGGACGGATGACTTCTCGACCCTCGATCGCGGTCTCGATCGCGCGCTCGCTCGCGCGCAGAAGCCGCGGCCCGCAGCCAAAGCCGCGAGCCCGGAGGCCAAAAGCCCAGAGACCGCAAGCTCGGTCGCGGAGCTGCCGCTCTGGGCGCGAGGAGGCGAGGAGCCGGCGTCGCCGGCGCGGGTCGAGGGGGAGGAGCGTGGGTCCGTGGCGCGACCAAAGCGCCGCGAGGGCGGCCGCGAGCTCGTCTCGGCCTGGGTTGGATACGACCACCTGGCGCGCCGGGTCGTGGTGTCTTCGGCGGTGAGCGGCCTCAGGTCTTACGCGCTCGGTCTCGGATCTCCGGGCGGTGCGCTCGGGCTTCGCGTCTATCCCATGGCGATCGCCGGGGACGAGAGCCGGCTCGCGGACCTCGGTCTCGAGGCCGAGATGAGCCGAGCCTTCTTCGCGCGGTCGGCGCTCGAGGGTAGCGATGACTCCGTGGACACGAGGGCGAGCGCCAAGTGGCTCGGGGCGCGCTTCCGCCAGGGCCTCGCGGCGCACGAGCTCGGCGCGACGCTCGGTTACGCCGAGCGTTATTTCGTGCTCGAGGGGGTCTCGGGCCTCACGGACCTCTTGCCGAGCACCGATTACCGCTTCTTACGCGCCGGCCTCGACGCCACCTTGCGCGCGAGCGCGTTCGCCGTCCTCTGCGACGCCGCGCTGCTCTGGCCTTTTAGGCGCGGCGCCGTGCTCGACGCGGCTTTGCCGGAGGCGTCTGGCCTGGGCTTTACGGCGAGCCTCGGGGCGCGGGTGCCGCTCTTTTTTGGCATAGACGCCTTTGGCAAAGGGCGTTTTACGCAGATAAAGACCAGCGCGGAGGGGGGCGGGGCGGTGACCGAGCAGGTCTTCGAGGCGTTGGCTGGAGTATCGTATGCCGTGGAGTGATACGCCCGCGGGGGCTTTTTGATCCCTCCCTGCGAGCTCCTGGCGCCGGCCGGCGACCGCGACTCTATGCGCGCGGCCGTGGGCGCCGGCGCGGACGCGGTCTACTTCGGCCTCGACGCAGGCTTCAACGCTCGCGCCAAGGCCAAGGGCTTCTCCCTCGACGAGCTTTTGCGGGTGCTCGAGGAGCTGCATGCGTGCGGTGTGCGCGGCTATGTCACGCTCAACACCCTGGTAGGCACGAGCGAGCTTAGCCGGGTCGAGGAGCTGCTCGGGGTCATAGGCGAGAGCGGCGCCGACGCGGTCATCGTCCAGGATCTGGGTGTCGCGGCGATGGCGCGCGCGATGCTGCCAGAGCTGCCTATCCACGCCTCGACGCAGATGACGGTCACGTGCGCGCGCGGCGCCGAGCTCGTCGCGAAGCTCGGCATAAGCCGCATCATCCTGCCGCGCGAGCTCTGCCTCGAGGAGATCCGCGCCTTTCGCCGCGACACCACGCTCGAGCTCGAGTGCTTCGTGCACGGCGCGCTCTGCATCTCATACAGCGGCCAGTGCCTAGCGAGCGCCTTGCGCGGCCAGGGCTCGGCGAACCGTGGGCAGTGCGCGCAGCCTTGCCGCCTCCCCTACGAGGTCGTGACGACCGCGAGCCCGGCGCGCCGTTTCGGCTACCCGCTCTCGCCGCAAGACCTCATGGCCTACCCCTTGCTCTCGGAGCTCTTGCGGGCCGGGGTGTCGAGCTTCAAGATCGAGGGTCGCTACAAGAGCCCCGAGTATGTCGCCGCGGCGGTCGAGAGCTACCGCCGCGCCCTCGACCTGGCGCTCGGCTGCGGGCAGCCGTCCCCGGTCGATGAGGATGGCCTCCACTACACCTTCAGCCGCGGGTTCTGCGCCGGCTTCTTGTGCGGCGTCGATCATCAGGCGTTGGTCCGTGGCGAGTCGCCCGGGCACCTTGGGCGCCGCGTCGGCGAGGTCGTGTCGGTGCGCGGTTACAAGGTGCAAGTCCGCCTCGCCGCAGACGCGCCCGCGCTCAAGGCCGGAGACTGGATGGTCTTTTTGCGCGCGGGGTCGCGCGACGAGCCTTCGCGCGGCGGCATCTTCGTGGTCGGCGAAGCGCGCGGAGGGGTGCTCGAGCTGTGCTTCGGCGAGCCCGGCCCCGATCTTAAGCGGGTGCAAAGCGGCGACGAGCTCTGGAAGTCGCACGACAGCGCGGTCAAGCGGCGGCTTTTGCGCTACGTGCGCACGCCGCGCCGGGTGGACATAGACGTCCTGGTCGCAGGCGAGGTCGGAGGCCGTCTCATCTGCCGCGCCAAGGACGCCCTCGGTCGTGCGGTGGAGGTCACAGGGCCCGTCCTCGAGCGCGCGCGCAAGGCGCCGCTCGGCGAGGAGGTTTTGCGGGCGAAGCTCGCGAGCTTCGGCGATACGCCGTGGCGGCTTCGCGAGCTGCGGCTCGAGCTCGTCGGGGAGGTGGCGACGAGCCCGAAGGCGCTCAAGGAGCTTCGCCGCGAGCTCTTGCAAAAGCTCGCGGCCGTGTCGCTGCCCGCGCGTGCCTGGGAGCGGCGAGTCGTGCGGGCGCGCGAGCTCTTCGCGTCTTCTTCGGTGCCCGCGCGCGAATGCGAGGCCGCGCTCGTGGTGCTCTGTCGCACGCCCGCGCACGTCATGGCGGCGCTCGCGGCCGGCGCCGACGAGGTCTGCCTCGATCTGCGAGACTTCACGGCCCTGCCAGAGCTCGTGCGGCGATGCCGCGACGCCGGAGCGCGCGTCAGCGTGGCCGGCGCGCGCGTAGAGATGCCGGGCGAGGAGAGCTTGGAGGAGCATGCCGTGACGCTCGGCGCAGACGGCTTGCTGCTGCGCCACTTGGGCGCGCTGGCGCGCGCGCGAAAGTACGCCGGAGAGGTCGCGCTGCACGGGGATTTTTCGCTCAACGCCGCGAACGCGGTGACCGGCCGCTGGCTCTTGGGGCTCGGCCTTACGAGCGTCACGCCGGCGCTCGAGCTCGATGCGGAGGAGACGCGAGCCCTGCTCTGCGAGCTCGGCGGGCGCCACGCGGAGCTGGTGCTCCACCTACACGCACCCATGTTCTACACGCGCCACTGCCTCTACGCCCGTCACCTCTCGCATGGACACGACGCTGCGGGCTGCGGGCGCCCATGCGCGCGTCATGAGCTTTCCTTGCGTGATGATGCGGGCCGGAGCTACCCGGTGCTCGCGGATGGGCGCTGCCGCAACACGGTCTACGAGCCGCGGGCGCGCTCGGGCTGTCATGTCCGGTCGATGCTTGCTATGGGCGTCAGGCGCTTTCGCCTCGAGCTGCTCTCCGAGCCCGAGCTTGTAGCGGGCAGCTCGATACGGCGCGCGCGAAGAATGCTTTTTCAAGAGGCTCGAGCGCTCGAGCCCAACTTAGAGCGAGCACGAAAATGATGCAGCAAAAGCAAGATCTCATAAACACCCACGCGGTCTTCGCGGGGCGGATGATCTCTCTCTCGGTGGACACGGTGACCTTGCCCAACGGCGGCCGCGTCGATCTCGAGATCGTCCATCACCCCGGCGCCGCCGCGGTGGTGGCCATCGACGCCGATCACAACGTGGTGTTGGTCCGTCAGCCCCGCTACGCCACGGGGGGGTGGTTGCGCGAGGTGCCGGCGGGCAAGCTCGACGTGGGTGAGGCGCCCGAGGTGTGCGCGGCGCGCGAGCTTAAGGAGGAGGCAGGCATCGTGGCGGGCAAGCTCGTCGCGCTCGGTAAGATCTGGACCTCGCCCGGCTTCACCGACGAGCGCATCTGGCTCTACCTCGCGACCGAGCTCTCTTGCGTGTCGCAGAGCCTCGACGCCGACGAGGTGGTCACCGTCGAGCGGCTGCCCTTCGACGAGGCGGTGCGCGAGGTGCTCGCAGGCGAGATCGAGGACGCGAAGTCGGTCTGCGCGCTCCTGCGCGCTCGGGCATACTTGTCGCTGTGAAGCGAGGGCTCGTCATGTTGAAGAAGGCGTTTGTGCGGTTCGCCGTCATCTCCACGGCGTTTTGGGTCTTGCTCTTGGTCGCGAGCGTGTTCTTTGCGCTCCTTCGCTCTCCCGTGCCGAGCAAAAGCGTCCTCGCCATAAGCCTCGATGGCAAGATCGGGGAGCAAGAGGCGCCGCCTCTTTCGGCGCTGCTCGGTGAGCTTACGCGCCCGAGCTTGCGGGAGCTGTGCGAGAGCATGCGGGCGGCGGCCAAAGACGAGCGGATCTTTGGCCTCGTGTTGAAGGTGCAGCGCCCCGAGCTGAGCGCGGCCGGGCTCGGCGAGCTCGAGGAGGCCATGGCGGTCTTTCGCGCGAGCGGCAAGTGGAGCGTCGGCTACCTCGACACGGCGGGCGAGCTGGCCCCGGGCGACGGCGCGCTCGCGCTCGCGAGCATGGCGGACGAGGTGGTGCTCGCGCCCACGGGCGAGGTGAACCTCGTCGGCGTAGAGGTGCTGGTGCCTTTCTTCAAGGGCACCCTGGCGAAGCTCGAGGTCACGCCCTTCGTCGAGAAGCGTGAGGACTACAAGAACGCCGCCGACAGCTTCACCGAGGCCGGCTTCACCGCGGCTCACAAGGCCGCGCTTAAAAGCCTCGCCGACGATCTCGCGAAGGTGGTGCATGGGCACATCGCGGCGCGGCGTAAGGTCGAGCTTGCCACCGTCGATGCGTGGATCGAAAAAGCGCCTCTCGATGCCGCGACGGCGCTCCGCCTCGGGTTGGTAGACAGGCTCGGTTATTTCGAGAGCGTGGTCGCGGCGGCCGAGAAGGCGGTGGGGCGGGAGGACTGTCTCATCGAGCTTT